>JBIJBH010000155.1:0-7657 GCA_044345315.1 Lysobacteraceae bacterium | reverse complement strand
CGCGGTGCCGATCAGATCCACCGGCACCTGCGCACGACCGCCGGCCAGGGCCTCGGCCACCGCGCGCACCCGCGGCGCGAGGAATTCGTCGCGCCCGGCGTCCACCTGCTGCAGTTGCGCCTGGGGAAATTCCTCGCGCAGTCGCCGGATCAACGCGGCGTCCTCGCCCGGTTCGCCGTTGCACAGCTCGCCGTTGCCCAGTTCGATTGTGCAGATGCCGCGCGCGGTGGTCGCGACCAGCGCGCGTCCGAGCACGGTGTCGACGATGCTCCAGCGGATCTCCTCGCCGGCGCCGCCGGCGCGATAGCGGGCCGGGGTCATGCCCAACTTCGCCGCGCCGGTCTCGTAGACCCGCGAGGGCGAGCCGTAGCCGGCGTCGTACAGCGCGGCGCTGACATCGCGGCCCTCGCGCAGGGCGCTCTTGAGCGCGCCGAGCTTGCGCTGGGCCAGGTATTCGGCCGGACTTAGCCCGAACCGCGCGCGAAAGCGGCGCTGCAGATGCGACGGGCTGAGACCGACCGCCTTCGCCAGCGCGGCCAGCGTAGGTTCGCCGGCGTCGAGCAGCGCACGGGCGCGGTCGAGCGGGTCGGGACGGGCGGCGGAAGCGGCGGCGGTGTTCATGCCGCAAAGACTACGGGCGCCCGCAGGCGCCCGCTATCCGGATCTTGCCCTGCCTGCGCAGGGCGACGACCGGATTCAGTGTGCCCACTGCCCCGGCTCGCGAGCGCCGGTCAGCAGCACCTGGGCCGACAGCGGCTTGTCCTCGTCGAGCACGCGCAGCGCGTCGGCGAGGATCGCGGCCGATTCGCGCAGCAGCGGATCCGGGCGCTTCTCGGACGCCTTCTCGCGCGCGGCGTCGCGGGCGATGTCGCGCTCGCTGGCGTTGAGGCCGTCGTCGTTGTCCTCGCCCAGCGGATCGATGTCCAGGCCCAGCGCGCGACGCTGCTCCTGGCGCTGCTTGCGCTCGGCGGCGTCGCGGTCGCGCTCGGCGCGGCGCTCGGCCTCGTTGAGCGAGATCCACTTGCGCGCGTTCTCCTCGCGGAAGCGGGCGATGTCCTCGCTCCACCAGCGGAACTCGGGGTCCTTGGCGATGCGATCGCGGTGCAGGGTTTCCAGCCGCGGCAGCAGCGGCGAGAAGTCGCCGTAGCGGGTGTAGGGCACCGCGGCGATCCGCGACCACGGCAGCGCGTTGTCGTAGGTGCTCTCGCCGTATTCGCTGGCGTCGACCGTGACCGGGAACTTGATGTCCGGCACCACGCCGCGGTTCTGGGTGCTGCTGCCGCCGGGGAGGAAGAACTGTGCGATGGTCAGCTTGACCTGGCCGAAGCGCTTGCCGTCGGCCATCGGCCAGCGGTCCAGATCGATCAGACTCTGCACCGTGCCCTTGCCGAAGGTCGTCTCGCCGATGATCAGGCCGCGACCGTAGTCCTGGATCGCGCCGGCGAAGATCTCGGAGGCCGAGGCCGAACCGCGGTTGATCAGCACCGCCAGCGGGCCATCCCACACCACGCCCGGCGCGGTGTCGCCGTCGACCTTGATCTCGCCGCCGGATTCGCGCACCTGCACCACCGGGCCCTTGTCGATGAACAGGCCGGTGAGTTCGACCGCCTCGGCGAGCGAGCCGCCGCCGTTGTTGCGCAGATCGATCACCACCCCGTCCACGTCCTTGCCGCGGAACTCGCGCAGCAGGCGCTCGACGTCGCGGGTGGCGGAGGCGGCCTCGCGATTGTTGCGGCGGACGCCCTCCCAATCCTGATAGAAGGCGGGCAGACGGATCACGCCGATCCGGCGCGCGGCCGCGCCTTCGGCACCGGGAATCGACAGCACTTCGCCCTTCGCCTTCTGGTCTTCGAGCTTGACCTCGGCGCGCTTGAGCACGATCCGCACGGGTTTGCTGTCGAGCACCGCCTCGGCCGGCACGATGTCCAGCCGCACCATGGTGCCCTTCGCGCCCTTGATCTTGTCGACGACATCGTCGATGCGCCAGCCGATCACGTCTTCCATCGGGCCTTCCGGGCCCTGGCCGACGCCGACGATGCGGTCGCCGGCCTTGAGCTTGCCGCTGAGCATCGCCGGGCCGCCCGGGATCAGTTCGCGGATGACGACCACGTCGTCCTGCCGCTGCAGCTGCGCGCCGATGCCTTCGAGCTTGAGACTCATCGTCTGCTCGAAACGCTCGGCGGCGCGGGGATTGAAGTAGTCGGTGTGCGGATCGATCGAAGTGGTGTAGGCGTTCAGGAAGGTCTGGAACGCATCGACGCCGTTCATCTCGGACGCGCTCTTGGCCATGTTGGCGTAGCGCTTGTCGAGGGTCTTGCGGATCTCCTCCGGCGCCTTGCCGGCGAGCTTCAGACGCAGCCAGTCGTTGCGCACCGACTGCTGCCACAGGCGGTCGAGCTCGGCGGTGTCGGTCGCCCACGGCGCGTCTTCGCGGTCGTATTCCCAGCGGTCGTCGCTGTCGAAGCGGAAGATATCCTGATTGAGCAGCGCGCGGGCGTGGGCGGCGCGTTCGCCGACGCGGGCCTGGTACAGGGCGAAGATCTCGAACGCCGGGCCGACCTCGCCGCTCTTGATCGCATCGTCGAAACGGTTGCGGTAGGACTCGAATCGGGCGACGTCGGCAGCGGTGAAGAACAGCTTCGACGAGTCGAGATTTTCCAGATAGCGGCGGTGGATCTCGGCCGAGAGCCGGTCGTCGAGGGGACGCGGCCGGTAGGCGTAGCGGCTGTCGGAAAGCACGCCGTAGACGAGCTTGGCCGCGCTGGACTGCTCGGCGCTCGGGCCGCCGGCATCGGCCTGGGCGGTCAGCCAGGCGACGGGCGCGGTCAGCGCGAGGGCGAGCAGGGACACCGGAAGGGCTTTGGCGACTTTCATGGCGATCTCGAGTGGGGGTCCGCTGTGGGGTAGACGCGGAACACGGGGTCTAGGATGCACCCGGGTCGGACCGATGCAAAGTGCCTGAAGTTGCATACCGCGCCGCCGGGGCCGCCGTTCGTCCGATCGCCCGGCGCGGCATCGCCGCCGCGATTCAGGCGCCGGTCGGAAACCGGCACCGGGACACGGGAATCAACCGACGACGCCCGCCTCGGCCGCCTGTCGGTCGGCGTGGTAGGAACTGCGCACCATCGGCCCGGAGGCGACGTGGGTGAAGCCCAGGCCCATGCCGTAGTCCTCCAGCGCCTTGAATTCCTCGGGCGTCCAGTAGCGCATCACCGGATGATGGTGCGCGCTGGGCTGCAGGTACTGGCCGATGGTGACCATGTCGACATCGTGCGCGCGCAGGTCGCGCAGGGTGGCCTGGACCTGCTCCATGGTTTCGCCGAGGCCGAGCATGATCCCGCTCTTGGTCGGCACGTCCGGATGCTGCGCCTTGAACTTCTGCAGCAGGGTCAGCGACCACTGGTAATCCGCGCCCGGGCGCACGTTGCGGTAGAGGTCGGGCACGGTTTCGAGATTGTGGTTGAACACATCGGGCGGATTCGTCGCGAGGATCTCCAGCGCGCGTTCCATCCGGCCCTTGCCGCGGAAGTCGGGGGTGAGGATCTCGATCTTCGTGCCCGGGCTGTGCTCCCGGACCGCAGCGATGCAGTCGACGAAATGCTGCGCGCCGCCGTCGCGCAGATCGTCGCGATCGACGCTGGTCACGACCACGTATTTCAGACCCATGTCGGCGATGGTACGGGCGTGGTTCAGCGGTTCCTGCGCATCCGGCGGCTTGGGACGGCCGTGGGCGACATCGCAGAACGAACAGCGGCGGGTGCAGACATCGCCGAGGATCATGAAGGTGGCGGTGCCGTGGCCGAAGCATTCGTGAATGTTCGGGCAACTGGCTTCCTCGCAGACCGTCACCAGCCGGTTCTCGCGCAGCTTGGCCTTGAGGTTGGCCACCGCGTTGCCGCTGGGAATCCGCACCCGGATCCACGAGGGCTTGCGCAGCGCGGGGGCGTCGGCGAACTGCACCGGCGAGCGCGCGATCTTGTCGCCGGCGACCTGCTTCTCTCCCGGCTGCAGCGCCGGCGGCGCGGGGTCGGCGACCACGGTCAGCGGGATGGTCTTCACGGCGGGATCAGGGCTGGACATCGGAAGCGGCCTGGGCCGCGGCGTTCGCGGCTGAAGTGGGGACGGGCATGGGCGCGTCTGGCAGGCTGTTGAAAAACAGCCTGCCAGCGCAGCCATGGATGGCTGCGACGACGAAGCAAGCGCGCGAGCGATTGATTCGTCGCGAGCCAGTCCGGGCATGTACCGGACTGGCGACTTGAAAAATGACATGGAAGGTCATTTTTCAACATCCTGCCGAGGCGGCGGATTCTGGCACATCGAGGTCGGGCGCCGCCGCCGTTACCGGGTCCAGGCCGAACTGCCGGGCCAGGACCGCCAGCAGGACAGGCTTGACCGCGTCGAGACCGGAGGGGCCGCCGAGGTCCAGCATCGAGGTCACCTGCAGGCCGGCGTAGCCGCAGGGGTTGATGCGGTGGAACGGCGACAGGTCCATGGCGATGTTGAAGGCCAGTCCGTGGAACGTGCAGCCGCGGCGGACACGGATGCCCAGCGCCGCGATCTTGGCGCCGTCGACGTAGACGCCGGGCGCGCCCTCGCGGCGAACGCCGAGGATGTTCCACTCGCCGAGGGTGTCGATCACGGCCTGTTCGATTCCGCAGACATAGTCGCGGACGCCGATCCGCAGACGCTTCAGATCGAGCAGCGGATACAGCACGATCTGTCCCGGACCGTGATAGGTCACCTGACCGCCGCGATCGACCTGCAGCACCGGGATGTCGCCGGGCATCAGCACGTGTTCGGGCTTGCCGGCCTGGCCGAGGGTGAACACCGGATCGTGTTCGACCAGCCACAGCTCGTCGGGGGTGTCGGCGTCGCGGGCGTCGGTGAAACGCTGCATCGCGCGCCACACCGGAACGTAGGCGCGGCGGCCGAGATCGCGGACGAAGGCGGTCGCGACCGGACCGGTGCGTCGGGGTTCGGATGCCGGGGGCGATCCGGAAACTTCAGAGCGGCACTGCGCCATGCGCGGGCCCCTCCTGCAGGAAATGCAGCATGCGCGCCGCCGGACGACTGTGCGGCGCCAGCGCGTCGAGCAGTTCTTCCGCCTCGCGCTCGGACTCGACCCCGGTCAGCGGCGTGCTGCCGCGCAGGCGCGGGGCCTCGGCGAATCCCATGCTCCAGTCGGGGAACAGGCGGCGGTCGATCGGTTGGTCGATCTCCAGCACCAGATCGCGATGGCGGGCGTCCTGCGCGATCCGGCGATACAGCCTCTGCACCGTTTCGCGCGGACCTTCCAGCACCTGCATGAACCGGCCCTCGTGATGCAGCAGCAGGCCGCTGATGCACTGCGCGGCGTTGTGGGCGCGGGCGTCGAACAGCAGTTTCAACAGGTCGGCCGCGTCCATCTCGTAGGCTTCCCTGCTGCGGTAGAGCATCAGCCACAGATCCATGTCGCCTCCCTTGCGATCCGATCGCGATGCGCCGGAACGGCGCGGCTCACAGCGTCCATTTCACGTCCGGCTCGGCGCGCAGCGCGGCGTGCGCGGCCTCGTAGCGGGCGCGATCCTCGGCGTGGAAGCTCAGCCGGATCGACACGAAGCGGCCGCCGGAGGAATTGCGCGCGGCGACGGTCTCGCGCAGCACGGTCAGGCCGATGCCTTCGAGCACTTGCGGGATGCGCTCCTCCAGACCGGCACCGGCCGGGCCCATGGCGGTGATCTCGAACACGCCGGGAAACTGGAAGCCGTGGTCGGGGTTGTCGGAGCGGGGCGTGGTCATGCGCGGATTATGGGCCCGGACGGCGGGCAACCCAAGGGCGGCCGGGGCGCCCGCGTGGCGCTCACCACCAGCCGGGCATGCGCTGCGGTTCGAGGCCGCCGACTTCGAACACGGCCCTGCGTTTGCCGAGGCCGCGCACCGGGAATTCGATCTCCACGGTGTTCGCGTCCTTCGCCAGGGTCCACAGTGCGCGCTCGTCCTCGACGAACATCGCGATCGCTTCGTCGGTCTTCGGCCGCGAACCGGGCAGGGTTTTCGCCGGCTTGCCGTCGACCACGATCTGCAGCCGGCAGCCGCCGTAGCAATCGAAGTCGCCGCGCTGCAGCACCAGGTAGCTGCTGCGGCCCCAGGCCGGATGGTCGCGGAAGATCAGCCGCACCTGGCTGGGGCCGCTGCCGTCGACATCGACGTCGTCCTTCGCGTAGATCGCCGCGGAGCGCTGCTGGCCCTGGCCGACGGCGATGTTGTCGTAGCTCCACAGCGCGGCCAGGCGCCGGGTCTCGCGCATGGCCTCGGCCTTGGCCTTGATCTCGTCGTAGTCCGCGGCGGCCCGTGCGGCGGCCGCGGTGCCGGGGTGATCCGCCATCAGCACGTCGGCCTGGGCCCGGGCCAGCGGCCAGTTCTCGTCGGCCACCGCCTTGTCGAAGGCGGCCAGGCTCTCGCGGGCGGCGTCCTCGCGGGCCTGGGCCTGCGCGGCGGCGGCAGCGCGGGCGGCTTCGGGGTCTTCGGCGCAGCCGGCGAGCAGCACGAGACACAGCGCGGCGGGAACCAGACGGAACGGGGAAGAGCGCATGCGGGGCCTCGCGAGGATGGGTTCGGCAGACGGAGAGAGACGGCGCGCGATCCGGAACGGCTCGCTCAGGGCGGACCGCCGGGCGCGCCGCGCTCGATCAGCAGCACCACCGCCTCGGCGGTTTCGCCGGGCCGCTCCATCTGCGACATGTGGCCGCAGCCCTCCAGCAGCACCTGGCTGGCGTGCGGGATCTGTTCGGCGTAGCGGGTCATGCCGCTCCAGTGGATGACCTTGTCCTGGCGACACCACAGCAGCAGCGTCGGCTGCAGGATGTTCGCGGCCTCCTCGCCGGGCAGCAGGGCCTCGGGGCCGCGGCCGATGCGGTCGAGGATGCTCTGTTCGAACGGCACTTCGGCGCGGCGTTTGGCGATGTAGATGCGATCGGCCATCCACGGCACGTGCGGCATCGCGTCGCGGTCCTCGAACACGGTCTCGAAATAGCGCTTGAGCGAGGCCTGGTCGGTGACCGAGAAAGGATTCTGGCCGGCGAGCACGTCCAGCCCGAAGCGGTTGTCGTCGAAGCGTACGCCGGCGGCGCCGAGCAGGCCGACCCGCGCGATCGCCTGGGGGTATCGCGCGGCGCTCAGCGCGGCGATGCCGCCGCCCATCGAATGTCCGAGCAGCACCACCGGCTTGCCGCCTGAGACTTCGGGCCGCTGCAGGAACGCCGCGACCCGCGCGCTCTGCGCGACGAAACCGTAGTCCGCGCCATCGAGGCGCTGGCTTTCGCCCCAGCCGGGCAGATCCGGCATCACCATCCGGTAGCGGCCCTTGAGCGCGCGCGCCAGCCGGTACCAGTTCTCCTTGCTGCCGGTGTAGCCGTGCAGCATGACGATGGTCGGCGCATCGGCGCGTTCGGCCGGCAGCTCGACCCACACCCAGCGGTGATCGCCGACGGTCGTCTCGTGCCGCTCGGCGCCGAGCAGCATGCGCTGCTTGGCGAACTCGGCGCGCACCACCAGCCACGGGTCGCGCCAGACGATCAGCGCGAGCAGCAGCAGGATCGCGCCGGCGATCGCGTTGGCGACCAAAGCCTTGCGTCGCGACAGGGCCATCGGCGGCGGCTCAGCCGGACGCGGCCGGCGC
>JBIJBH010000154.1:0-7663 GCA_044345315.1 Lysobacteraceae bacterium | reverse complement strand
CCTGGGTGATGTCTGCTCCGCGCATGAGGCTCGCTCCGAAAGATCAGGATCGGTATCGCAAATTGGTCGTCTGGAAGCAAGGCGCGGCCGGGGCGAAATTCAACAGCCTGCTAAGCCAGCGTTATGCAGCCGCGGGCCGACAGCGCCTCAGAAAACATCAAACTCTCTCCCCGCGGTCCGTTTGAACGCATGGTTGGATTACGGTTCGATGGAGATCTCGACGCGCGCGCCTTCCGGCAGCTCGGATATCTGACGATGAATATGAGCCGTCACACCGAAGTGCTCGGCAACCGCTACTGGTTTGAAGTTCCACGTTTCGAACTTCCCCTCTGCGAAGATGGGCAGGATTGCGTAGGTGTAGCACTCGCCCGGCCCACAGACTTTACCTTCACTCTGGAGCTCTTGGACGAGATCGGGTAGCAGCCACTCCTCGCCCTCTTCACACTCAAGCTTCGCCTGAAACTCAGCGCGGTCGGCTGCAATGGGTTCGACTTCGGCCGTGCCGGTGTTGAGCCAGTAGATGCCTTCGTCCACAACCTCGAAGAAGACATCACCAAACGCGGTAACCAGCAGCACTTCGAAGTGCTTCGGCAGACGCCAAGACCACGCCCTCCCCAGTTGAGAGAGAGCCTCGGTGTCGGGGATGCAGCTGTAAGGACTCGACATAGTTGCCTCCGAAATCCAACAATCAAGTTGAGGTGACCAGTGCAGTACCGGAAACGGGGACGGGTGCCGTTTTGAAGCAAATAACTGAACCTGACCCGTTTCTGGATAACAATTCCGATCTTCGAGATCGCTTGAACGATAGGCCCCGCTTCGCGACTTTCATGATGGCTCGAACGTCATCGACGTTCACCGAAAAGCCGGATACGCGAATGCAGCCGTTCCGCTTTGCCGATGATCAGAGTCGTTCAGCAGCCGACGAACGGTGCTTGCGTGGGGAGTTCATACGCGAATTGTTAGATCTGCGCCACTGGATCTTGCTGGCTACGACTCGGTAGTCCGCTGAAAACCATTCGATTCTTAAGGTCGCCAGCTAGCACTGATGATGTTATTTCTAGCTCCGCTCTTTCTGACAGACGAACGCGGTGTACTCTGCTCGGGATGTCAACTAATGGTGTGAGAGGATGTTCTTTGACAAGCGGGCTACCATATGGAATTCCGAGAATCTCGGAATTCTTCAATGAGAAATCAGGTGGCCCAATCGTTACTGAGAAATGAAAGAAGCTAGGCTGCCCTGATGTGCAACTCTCATTAAGGTCGATGATTTGAAATTCGGCATCCTCACGAGAGGCCCGAAATATTTCTAGCCTTCTATCAATGTCTCTCGGGGGTGTTATGGCCGAAACTTTTGTTTCTTCGCGTGCGAGACGCAGATCATGCTTGCTCTTCACGCTCATCGAGAACCAGTGGAAGACATTGGGAGAAAGTTGATGCGTGTACATTTTCCCCATGTGCGAGGATGAGCGTGGCGCAGTGAAATGCCAACTCAGTCTATCTGCCTCAAGTGAAAGATGGTCAATAGCGAATCCTTGATCCCAGCGGAGCGTATTACCGTTGTATGAAGTGATGTGTTGATGTATCTCAGTAAAGCCAGGGAAGAAAATAACTCTGTCACCTGCTGAGTGAACAAATATTCCTAGCCAGCGAATCTTGCCATCAGGGTCTAAGAAAAAGCACTTGTTGAGTCTTTTAAATGGTTTGCCCTCTAGGAAGAGGCGCTGGGTAGCTCTTGCCAAAGGGTTGTCTGGGGAGTCGTCAACTCCGGAGGTGACAGCGTCACCATTCATAGACCAAGTGAGCTCAAGAATTTCCATGCCGGTATTCCGTTAACCAGAAACGGGATTAGGTTCAGTTTTGAAGCAAATGAATGAACTTGACCCCGTTTCTGCGATGGCTCGGGTGCTGCGCAGAGCGCCGCGTTAATCGAAAAGCCGGATAGGCAAATGCAACCGTTCCGCTTTGCCGATAATCAGGATCGTTCAGTAAGCCGACGAACGGTACTTGCATAGGGAGTCCATAGGCGAATTGTTAGGGGCCATTACGTAGTTCCTGATCGACTTGGCGATATACCCATGCCCAAGTGGCAGGATTGAGTTTTCCTTGTCCCCAGTGAGTGCTTGTCTTTCTCATGATGCCCATGCCAATCTCTCGGCATTTCTCTAGTGCTTCTTCGGGGTTTTCAATTCCGACGAACGGTTTCTCGCCGTACATGAGCTCGTACTCGCGTATGCCACGCAGTTGCCAATATGTTCCATAGAAGGGAACTGCATGTGCTCTGAGCCACTCCCACATAAATTCTACATCATTGACGTTTGGAGCCTCTGAGTGGCATTGCGCACACAGAAGAACGAGATTGCACGGATCCTCAGTTCCGCCTAGAGATCGAGGAACTATGTGGCAACGTTGTAGAAGGCGCTTGTGAGCACACCTCCAACACAGTTCTTCTGCTTCCGCCCAGTCAATAGACAGTCCGCATTCGTCTTGATGGCTTGCCCAGTAGTCAACAATTTCGCGATGGGTAGTGAGCATGACGCTTAACTACAAGTAGATCCTAAATTAAGGTGTAACACAGAGGTTGCCATAGGCCGCCAAAACCAGTCAATCGGGAAAATCCTGCAGCAATTACGGGCATTCTCCGATGCCGCCGCGCGGCTGGCGGTGGCACCCTGCGGGAATACACGACATGCATACCCCGATATGTCTTATCACGGCGTACAGTCCCTGATATCAAAAGCCGCTGGTCTATCCGCAAAGGCTGGTCAGACGCTGCCGCAGCCGCGCCTGCTGGACGAAGTTCGTACCCGTTTGCGGCTGAAGCAATGCAGCCTGCGTACGGATAAGGTCCCTATGTACTGAATTCGTCGGTATATCCACGCGAACGGCCTACGGTATCCCCGCGAGCTTGATGGGTGAACGGCGGAGCGGTCTCTTGAGTAGCGAATCGATGGTGCTGCGGGGAAGGGAGATTATGGGTGTCTCAATTGAGATTCCAATTCCGGCTTGTCCAATGTCCGCCTGTTTGTCCGCCTATGCCTCTGACTTATTAGTAAGTCCCGGGTAGAGTCTATTGACAATCTTAAGCAGATCTTCTTCTGAGGCATTCATTGCGCGATAGCTCCTTTCCATATAAGGCTCAAGTAAGTTAATCGTTTCTCTAAAAAAGTTTGCAATCTCAACGAGCTCATCGACAACACGCTCCGACCAATTCTCATGGACTGCAGCAGAGATTATTGTTTCTGAAATTCTGTGAGCGAGATTATTTCGGAAGAAGACCATGTTATCAAGTTCTTCTGCAAGCTCATTAGAAGGATAGAATTTAGCAATGAACTCTTTCGTGAGTGCTCCCAAAGTCATTTTCTTTATGCTTTCTCTATCGATTGGATAGTTATTCTCAACGGCATGGCACATTAATAACACTACAAGTTTCAATTCAAGTAGATGCGCCATTCTCATTGCTCGGCCGTATGCCGCATCCATAAAAAAGAATTGAACTCTATTCTCTGAAAATTCGTATTCTTTCATTGATAGATAAGTTCAATTAAGCCGATGACCAAGATGTAGCACAGAAGCTGCCAGATTAAGCGCGCAGCAGTCAATAGAGATAACCCAAAAGTAATCTGACGCTTTCCGATGCCTCTGGTCAACCGAGGGTGTCATTTTTGGCGGCATATACGCCATGGATACTCCTACAGGTCTTACAAAAGCTTACAACCCTTCGTATTGGGACGAGGAGAGCAGCGGGCTGAAGCCCGCTCTACCGCGAGGCCATCAGCGTCGACGCACCGGAATCCCGCTCGCCGGGAACCGCGCCACGTCTTCGCCGCCTTCGCGGATCGGGACGCCGTGTTCGGGCGCCCAGGCGAGGGCGGTGATGATTTCCCAGGTCGCGGGCAGGCGGTCGGCGTCGCGGAAGGTTTCGTAGGCGTTCGCGGCGGCGGCGAAGCGGGTCTTGCCGGTGAGGGTGTGGCGACGCGCGCGCAGGGCGTTGGTGGCGCCGATCGCGCGCAGTTCGCGCATCAGCGCGGGCAGATCGTCGTAGCGGGTGACGAGGTCGTCGCGATCGAGCACCGGGTTGCGGAAGCCGGCAGCGATCAGCGCGTCGCCGAATTGCGCGATCGAAGCGAACGGGCTGACGTGCGGCACGGCGTCGGCGGCGGCGAAGGCGGTGCGCAGTTCGTACAGGGTGTCGGGGCCGAACGTGGAGACGACCAGCATGCCGTTGGGTTTGAGCACGCGGCGAAACCCCGCGAACACCGCGGGCAGGTCTTCGACCCACTGCAGGCAGAGATTGGAGAACAGCAGATCGACCGTGTGATCGGCGAGCGGCAATGCGCGCGCATCGGCGCAGAGGCGTTCGGGCGCGCGCGCGCCGAGTCCGACCCGGGCGAGCGTGCGCGCGAGGGCGCCGGCGTCGGTCTGTCGCTGCAGCATCGGCAGGGCGAGGTCGAGCGCGAGCACGCGCGCCTTCGGCCAGCGCTGCTGCATCGCGCGCGCGGCGCTGCCCGGGCCGCAGCCCAGGTCGACGACGACGCTCGGCGTCCTGGCGTCGGCGTCGCGGCCTTCGGCGTAGTAGTCGAGCGATTCGAGCAGACGCGCCTCGATCTCGTGCTGCAGTCTCGCGGCATCGGCGTAGCTCGCCGAGGCGCGCGAAAACGCGCGGCGGACGTGGCGGGCGTCGAACAGCGCGCTCATGCCGCGTCCCTGCGGTCGTGGGCGTGCAGGAAGCTCTGCAGATGCGCGAGCACGTCGTCGACGTGGGTGAGGAACGGTGCGTGCCCGGCGTGCTCGATCTGCGCGAACGTCGCCGATGCGTGCCCGGCCTGTTCGATCAGCGCCGCGGCGTCGCGCATCGCGCGCGGATCGACCAGGCGATCGCGGCGGCCGGCGATCCACAGGCTGGGCGCGCGCAGGCGCGGCATCAGCGGGCGCTGGTCCACGGTTTCGAGAATGCGCAGGCCGTCGACGAGCACGCGCGCGGCGGGCTCGCCGCGGGCGAACAGTTCGGCGCGCAGTTCGCGCATTTCTTCTTTCGCGTGATCGGAGCCGAAGGCCTCGAGCGCGACGAAACGATCGAGCGTTGCGCGATAGTCCTCGCCGAGGCCGCGGGCGAATTCGCGGAAGATCTCCGGCGACACGCCATAGCGCCAGTTGGCGCCGCGCACGAAGCAGGGGCTGCTGCACAGCATGACCAGCGCCGGCACCCGCGCGGGGTCGCGCACCGCGGCATGCAGCGCGAACATGCCGCCGAGCGACCAGCCGAGCCACGGCGCGGGCGGCGTCTGCGCGGCGATCGCGTCGCAGACCGCGTCGAATTCGAGCGGCGTGGCGTCGTCGCGGCTGCGGCCGTGGCCGGGCAGATCGACGATGTACAGCGTGTGCGTCTCGCGCAGACGATCGGCGAGGGCGTGGAACACGCCGCCGTGCATCGCCCAGCCGTGGATCAGGACCAGCGGCGGGCCGTCGCCGCTGATCGTCAGATGCAGCGCGTCGCTCATGCCGTGGTCTTCGGCTCCGCCGTCGAACGTCGGTTCATGCCACCGCCGCTCATGCCACTGCCGTGCCCGCGCCGAAGCCCATCTCGACCGCATCGCGCGCCCAGCACAGGGCGTCGACCAGGGCGTCGACTTCGGCCTGGGTGTGCAGCGAGGAGAGCGTGATGCGCATGCGCGAACGGCCGTCGGGCACGGTCGGCGGGCGGATCGCAGGCACCCAGAAGCCCTGCGCTTCGAGCGCGGTGGCGAGTGCGGTGGCGCGTTTTTCGTCGCCGCACAGCAGCGGCTGGATCGGACCGGTGGCGGGCAGCAGCGGCAGGTCGCGGAACATCGCGATCTGGCGGAAATGCGCGATCAGGCCCTGCAGTTTCTCGCGGCGCCAGTGGTCGCGGCGGGCGAGTTTCACCGCGGCATGGGTGGCCGCGGCCTGCGCCGGCGGCAGTGCGGTGGTGTAGATGTAGGGACGCGCGGTCTCGGCGAGGTGGCCAATGATCTCCTCGCTGCCCAGCACGACCGCGCCGTAACCGCCGAGCGCCTTGCCGAGGGTCGCGAGCTGGAGCAGGCCGCTCGGATCGAGTCCGGCTTCGGCGACGGTGCCGCGGCCATCGGGGCCGACGACGCCGACGCCATGGGCGTCGTCGACGTAGATCAGCGCCTGCTGCACCTTGGCGACCAGCGACAGTTCGCGCAGCGGCGCGACATCGCCGTCCATGCTGAACACGCCGTCGGTGGCGAGCATCGCCGCGCCGTCGGGCACGGTGCGCAGCTGACGCAGCGCGCCTTCGGGATCGGCATGCGGATAGCGGCGCAGCTTGCAGCCGGCGAGGCGCGCGGCGTCGATCAGGCTGGCGTGGTTGAGCCGGTCCTGCACGCAGACATCGTCCTCGCCCAGCAGCGATTGCAGCACCGCGAGGTTGGCGAGGAAGCCGCTGCCGAACAGCAGCGCGCGCGGCGCGCCGAGCCAGTCGGCCATTTCCTTTTCCAGCGCGTCGTGCTGGGCGTGATGGCCGCTGATGAGATGCGAGGCGCCGCTGCCGACGCCGTCGCGCGCGGCGCTGGCCTGCAGGGCGTCGATCACCGCGAAGTGCTGGGCGAGGCCGAGGTAGTCGTTGCCGGCGAAATTGATCAGCCAGCGGCCGTCGACTTCGCAGCGCACGCCGTCGCGGCGCGTGACCGTCCGTCGCTGGCGCACGCGGCCCTGCATCGTGCGTTGCACGCGGGCGGCGAGGATGCGTTCGGTCAGGCGCGGGCGGGTCATGGCGATGCTCGGTCAGGCGGCCCGTGTGCAGGGTCGTTCGGCGGCGTCGGCTTCAGCGAAGTCTGCTTCGATCGAGCTCGCTTCGATGATGTCGGCGTGGACGGTATCGGCGGTGGCGACCACCGGCATCGGCCGCAGACCGAGGCGCGCGAACAGGGCGAGGTCGCGCTCGGTGTCGGGGTTGCCGGTGGTCAGCAGTTTTTCGCCGTAGAAGATCGAATTGGCGCCGGCGAGGAAGCACAGCGCCTGCAGCTCGTCGCTCATGCTCTCGCGTCCGGCCGACAGCCGCACCATCGATTTCGGCATCAGGATGCGCGCGACCGCAATGGTGCGCACGAATTCGAACGGATCCAGCTCGGTCGTGCCGTGCAGCGGAGTGCCGGCGACCTGGACCAGACGGTTGATCGGCACCGAGTCCGGATGCGCCGGCAGGTTGGCGAGGGTCTGCAGCAGGCCGGCGCGCTGCGAACGCGATTCGCCCATGCCGACGATGCCGCCGCAGCAGGTCTTCATGCCGGCGTCGCGGACGTGGCCGAGGGTGTCGAGACGGTCCTGATATTCGCGGGTCTGGATGATCTCGCCGTAGAACTCCGGCGCGGTGTCCAGATTGTGGTTGTAGTAGTCGAGACCGGCGGCCTTCAGCGCGGTCGCCTGTTCGCCGCTGAGCATGCCGAGGGTGGCGCAGGTCTCCAGGCCCAAGGCCTTCACCTCGCGGATCATCTCGGCGACCTTCGGGATGTCGCGGTCCTTCGGCGAGCGCCAGGCCGCGCCCATGCAGAAGCGCGAGGCGCCGGCGGCCTTGGCCTGACGGGCCTTGTCCAGCACCGCCTCGGTGCTCATCAGTTTGGTGGCGTCGACGCCGGTGTGATAACGCTGGGCCTGCGGACAATAGGCGCAGTCCTCGGGGCAG
>JBIJBH010000005.1:0-23928 GCA_044345315.1 Lysobacteraceae bacterium | reverse complement strand
CTGGCTGAGGTCGACGTCCAGACGCACGCGACCGCCGGCGAGGGCATGGTCGCGATCCACGCCTGCGCGCAGCACGTCGCTGCTCTGCGGCTCGTAGACATGCACCAGATAGCGGCCCTGCGCCTTCGGCACGCGCAGGGTGTAGGCGTCGGCGCCTTCCTGCGGAGCGAGCTTGGCGATCAGGCTGCCGTCCTGCACCGGCATGCCGGCCTTGGCCAGCTGATCGGCGGACGCGATGCGTTCGAGCGTGGCCGGGCCGCGCGGGTCGGAGATCTGCAGCTCGTCGCCGCCGAGCGCGCGCGCGCCGCGGGTCGGGCTGATCCGGATCAGGCTGCCGGGCGCGGAGGTCTTGAGCATCAGCCCGTTCTGCAGTTCGGCGGCCTCGACCGTGCGCCAGTATTCGCGGCTCTGCGCGACGTGCGGCTGCGGGTCGGACACCGTCTGCATCGGGTCGAGCTTCCACGCGAACGAGACCGGCGCGCGTTCGATCGCACCAGCCGGAGCGGGCAGGGCGACGAGACGGTTCGGGGCCTGATCGGTGCGGCCGGCGGCGCGCAGCGGCTGGGCGGCCTGGGCGGTCGCGGCGCAGACGCCGAGCGACAGGGCGAGAGAGATGGCGAAGGAAAGTTTCATGATGTGGTCCCTCACTGGCCGGCGTCGGTGCGGAGAATGGTGTTCAGACCGAAGCAGGCGCGCCGGCTCTGGTTGTGCGAGAGCGGTTCGCCGCCGGCCATGCGCGCGGTGTCGTTGAACCACACCGTACCCGCGGCGTTCTGGCTGCTGCAGTTGAGGAAGCCGTCGGAACAGCTGTTGAGCCAGTTCTGGGTGGTCTCCAGGCCGACGTTCTCGGCGTAGCCGCCGCAGTAGCTGTCGCTGTCGAACGGCGAGGAATCGACGTCGGTGCCGACCACGCTGCGGAACGGCTTGGGCAGCGCCGGTCGACCGGCAGTGCCGTACAGCCAGTTGCCGTTGTAGTAGACCATCCAGCTGGTCTGTTGCATGCGCACGGCGTCGTTCTGGTAGCCCAGCAGCCAGCCCAGCGCGGACTCGAAGACATTGCCGTTGATCACCGCGTCGGCCAGCGGCGTACCGGCCGAAGACGGCGCCAGCGCGTTCACGCGCACGATTCTGCTGATGATGTTGGGATAGCGGCTGTCCCAGGTCGGATTGGACATGATCCAGCGGATTACGTTGCCGCCGTTGGAATGGGTGATGACGATCAGGCGGGTGATGCCGCGGGTATTGATGAAGTTGGTCAACTGGCCGGCGAGGCAGCCCGCCGCGCGGCTGTCCCACATGTATTGAGTGAAATCGCAGTTGATGACGACGAAGTTCGCCGGGTTCGGCAGGCCGCCGCGCACCGAGTCGACCATCGCCGGTTGCCAGTAGTCGTTGTAGGCGTTGGTCTGCGAGCCGGTGCCGTGGACGAAAGCCACGCCGGTGTTTGCGGCCGCGAACGGTGCCGCCAGGGCGAGCAGAAGCCCGCTGAGGTATCTACGCACGTTGTCGTTCCCCTAAAGGTTGAGGTTCGGTTCCATGAACGCGCGGCCTCGGGCCGCGCCATTCCCTGTGTCTGCGGTGCGGGGGTCGCCCCTGTGGCCGTCGGGAGACGGCCGGCGAACGGGGGATCGCCTGCACCTGTACTGCCTGTCGTGGGGAGACAGGCATTGCAACCGAGAATACGGATGCGTATTGACAGTGTCATGTCGCGCTGCGGCAAAAAATGTGCGGTGCGTAGCGGAAATGGGTCGGCGATCGCGGAATCGACGTGCTTCGACGGCGTGCGTGGCGTGGCGATCGCCGTCGATCAGAACTCCAGATCCAGCGCCGCGCAGAGATAATCGACGAACGGCCCGAGTCCGTGCAGATCGCGGCGCAGGGTAGAGAGCAGCCGCGGTCCGGTCATGGTCGCGTCGTCGATGGACCGCAGGGCGACGTGATTGCGTCGGCGGAGGTCGTCGAGATGCACGAAATCAGCCGGATAGCCGCGCGGCGGGCGGACCAGCATCTCGCTGTCGTCCAGATCGAAGCGGCGCCGGAACGCCGGCGCATGCGCCGCCTTCGCCCAGGCGCCGGGGTTGTCGACGATGAACTGGCGCACCCGGCGCAGCGTGTCGGGCTCGGGATGCCACAGTCCGGCGCCGATGAAGCATTCGCCCGGCTGCAGATGCAGATAGAACGACGGCGCTTCCAGCTCGCGGCTGCGCGCATGGAACAGGCGTGCGCCCTGCCATTCCTTGTACGGCGCCTTGTTGTTGGAGAAACGGGTGTCGCGGTGGATGCGGAACAGCGAGCCGCCGACGGTCTTCGGGTCGGCCCGGTAATGCTCGCTGACCTCGCGCAGCGCCGGCTGCAGGTCGGCGATCAGGGCCAGGAACGGCTCGCGCACATGGCGCTCGTAGTCCTGCTTGTGGGCATGGAACCATTCGCGATCGTTGTGGCGGGCGAGGCTGCGCAGGAAGCGGAAACTGCGGTCGCTGAAATAGGTGCTCATGCGTGGATGCTCATGTCAGTTCCGCCTCCAGACCTTCGGCCCAGGCCTCGGCCTGATCGAGCAGGGTCTGTGCGCGGCCGTCGCCGGCGTGGGCGAGACGCAGCGCGGCGATCTCGGCGCGATGGCGCTCGAAGTCGTATTCGGAGAGACCGCGATCTTCGCACAGGCGCAGGCGGCGATAGGCGTCCCAGCGTTCGCGCTCCGCCGCCGACAGCGTCTGCGGCCAGTTGCGTGCGCGGTAGCGGAACAGCAGTTCGGGCAGTCGCGGATCCTGGAAGCCGAAGTCGCGCGCGCCCAGCGTGGTCGGCGGCGTGGCCCGCACTTCGGCCATGCGTTTGCGGTCGGCGTCGTTGAGAAACCCGTCGTAGAGCGCGCCGTCGGGATCGGACGGCTCCGGCGCCGGACGCGCGGCGTAGACGCGGCGGATCTTCTCGGCCAGCGCTGGTCCGGCGGCGCGCAACTGCGCGGCGCGGGCTTCGGCCAGCGCCGGATCGATGCGCAGACGCGCGAAGTCCGGCTCGCGCAGATGCGACCAGGCGACCAGCATCGGGCAGCGATTGAGATGCACTTCCTTGAGCGGAATGCGCGCTTCGCCTTCGGGCAGATCGGCGGCCGGCGTGTAGAGCCGGTCGGCGATCGCATCGGCGTCCAGCGCCAGCAGCGGCTCGGGCGATTCGTGCAGATCGAACACGATCACCCGGTTGTCGATCCGCGGATGCCGGGCCAGCGGCGCGACCGGCGCGGCGCACAGGCGCACCGCCGGAAACCGCTGCGATACGTGCAGCACCGGGGTCATCGCGACCACGTCGAGCAGGCTGCCGGCGTAACGCTTGTCGCGCAGCTGCAGCGCGTATTCCCACAGCCGCGGCTGCGCCGCGCGCAGCAGGCGCGCCATGCCGATCAGCGCGCGCACGTCCGACAGCGCCTCGTGCGCATCGCCTTCGCGCACCCCATTGGCAGCGGCCAGATGTTCCAGTTTGAACGACGGCGCGCCGTCCTCGCGCTGCGGCCAGACGATGCCCTCCGGGCGCAGCGCATGCGCCAGACGCATCACGTCGAGCAGATCCCAGCGCGAATTGCCGCCGCGCCACTCGCGCTCGTAGGGGTCGTGGAAATTGCGGAACAGGCCGTGACGGACGAATTCGTCGTCGAAACGCAGCGAGTTGTAGCCGAGGCTGCAGGTGCCGGGCGTCGCCATTGCTTCCTGGATGCGGGCGAAGGCGTCGGCCTCGCACACTCCCTCGCGCAGCGCGCGCTGCGGCGCGATCCCGGTGATCAGGGTCGCCATCGGCGACGGCAGCAGATCGTCGGCGGGGCGGACCAGAAAATCGTGCGCCGCCTCGATCTCGCGCAGTTCCGGATCGGTGCGGATCGCGGCGAACTGCGCGATCCGGCTGCGCCGCGGATCGGTGCCGAAGGTTTCCAGATCGTAGAACAGGAAGCTCGCAGCCACGGTTCACTCCGTCGGCAGCGGCGTCAGCCGTTCGCGCACTCGGGCGTCGAGCGCGTCCCAGTCCAGCCCGTCGAGACTGTCGCGGCCGGCCGTGGCTTCGACCAGCAGCTCGCGCTGGATCCGTCCGCGCTCGAACGCGGTGGCGTAGGGCAGGCGACCGAAGCTGACCATCGCATAGCGCGGCACGAAGAGCCCGGGAAGCCGCTCGGCGAGCCTGCGCTCCAGCGCGCGCTGCAGCAGGAAATCCGGGTCGTCGACGCGATCGCTCATCTCCCGATAGTTCTCCAGCGCCATCTGCTGGATCGCGGCGGCGTTCGGCCGGCGCTCGGCCTCGAACGCGGCGAACGCGGTCTCGGTGTCGGGATCGCGCTCCAGATGCGCGGCCAGCGCCACGCAGTCCTCGAACGCGCAGTTCATGCCCTGGCCGTGGAACGGCACCATCGCGTGCGCGGCATCGCCGAGCAGGACCGCGCGCCCGTCCAGCGACCAGCGGTCGAGATACAGCGTCGCCAGCATCCCGGTCGGGTTGGCTTCGAAATCGTGCGCGAGGCGGGGGATCAGCGGCAGCGCGTCGGCGAAGTCGCGCGCGAACAGCGCCTGCGCGTCGTTGGCGCTGCGCATCTCGGCGAAGTTCGGTGCGCCGCTCGGCACCGGCGCGCTCGGCAGGAACAGGGTGACCGTGAAGGTGCGCTCGTCGTTCGGCAGAGCGATGCACATGTAGTCGCCGCGCGGCCAGATGTGCAGGGCGTTGGCTTCGAGCTGGAAGTCTCCGTCGAAACCGGGCGGGATCTCCAGTTCCTTGTAGCCGTGCGGCATCACCTCGATCCTTTCGCCCAGATCCTGCGCCCGCTGCATCGCCGCGCGCAGGTGCGAACCGGCGCCGTCGCAGCCGATCAGGGCGTGGAACGGATGCGCGATGTCCTCGCCCTCGCCGATGAAATGCGCGATCCGCGCATCGAAGTCGACGGTTTCCAGTCGGCGATCGAAATGCAGGCGCACTCCGGCGGCCTCGGCCGCGTTCAGCAGCACGATGTTGAGATCGCCGCGGCCGATCGACCAGATCACCTCGCTGTCGTCGCGGCCGTAGCGCTGCAGTTGCTGGCTGCCGTCGGCGAAATGCACCATCCGCCCGCGCATCATCACCGCCTGACCCATCACGTCGGCCTCGACCCCGGCCACGCGCAGCGCATGGCGGCCGCGTTCGGCCAGCGCGAGATTGATCGAACGGCCGCCGGCATAGCCGTGCACGCGCGGATCGCCGCGGCGCTCGAACAGATCCACGCTCCAACCGCGGCGCGCGAGCAGGGTGGCGAGCAGCGGCCCGGCGAGCCCGGCGCCGACGAGGGTCAGATGTCTGTCCGGAACTGCGGTCATGCCGGCCACTCCTGCACGCAGCGCACGAAGCGCAGCACGTCGCTGAAGGTGTTGTAGAGCGGCGCCGGCGAGATCCGGATCACGTCCGGTTCGCGCCAGTCGCCGAGGACGCCGCGTGCGGCGAGGTGTTCGAACAGCGCGCGGCCGCGCTCGCGTCCGCCGGCGACCCGCAGTGAGAGCTGGCAGCCGCGTTCGGCGGGATCGGCGGGGGTGACGATCTGCAGCCGGTCCGCCAACTGCTCCCGGATCATGCGTTCGAGAAAGCCGGTGAGGCGTTCGGACTTCGCGCGCAGCGCGGGCATGCCGGCGCGCGAGAACAGGTCCAGCGAGGCGCGCAGCGGCGCCAGGCCGAGGATCGGCGGATTGCTCAACTGCCAGCCGTCCGCGCCTGGTGTCGGCACGAATTCGGGGCCCATGCGGAACCGGCTGGCCTGATCGTGCCCCCACCAGCCTGCGAAGCGCGGGCGATCGGTGCGCGCATGACGTTCGTGCACGAAACAGCCGGCGACCGCGCCGGGCCCGGAATTCATGTACTTGTAGTGGCACCAGACCGCGAAGTCGGCGCCGCTGTCGTGCAGGCGCAGCGGCAGATTGCCGACCGCGTGGGCGAGATCGAAACCGACGATCGCGCCGGCGGCGTGGCCGAGCCGTGCGATTTCGCCGAGGTCGAAGGCCTGCCCGGTGCGGTACTGCACGCCGGGCCACAGCACCAGCGCGAGCCGCGGGCCGTGCTCGGCGATGGCGCGTTCGATCGCGGCCATCGAGAAGGTGCCGTCCTCGCGATCGGGCTGCAGTTCGATCAGATGATGTTCCGGCGACAGCCCGTGAAACTGCAGCTGCGACGCCATCGCGTGTCGGTCCGACGGAAACGCGCCGGCTTCCATCAGGATCAGATCGCGCTGCGCGTCCGGGCGGAAGAAGCTGACCATCATCAGATGCAGATTCGCGGTCAGCGAATTCATCGCCACCACTTCCGACGGCAGCGCTCCGACCACCTCGGCCAGACCGTCGCGCACCAGCGCGTGATACGGCATCCACGGCGCGGGTTCGCGGAAATGCCCTTCGACCGCGTCGCGGGCCCACTTGTCCATCACCTCGTCGACGTATTCGCGGGCGGCCTTCGGCTGCAGGCCCAGCGAATTGCCGCAGAAATAGGCCATCTCCGCGTCGCCATGGCGCGGGATGTGGAAGGCGTCGCGGAAGCCGCACAGCGGGTCCGCGGTGTCCTGCGCCAGCGCCCAGGTGTCGCTCATCACGGGATCGCTCATGCGCCGCGCGCTCCCGGTAGAGCGGCCTTCAGGCCGCTGCTTTCCGCAGGCATGACGATCGGAAACAGCAGCGGCCTGAAGGCCGCTCTACCCATGTCAACATGGACCGTCTGCATCACCCGAACCTCGCCTTCGTCAGCCCCAGCCATTCCAGCGCGGTGCCGTGATACAGCCGCGCTTCCTCGGCCTCGCCCAGACCCAGCGCGGCGATGCCCGCCCCCGGAGTCTGCTCGCCGAGCGGGAACGGATAATCGGTGCCGAGCATGATCCGCTCCACGCCGCAGGTGTCGATCAGATAGCGCAGCGCGCGCGGGTCGGCCACCCAGGAATCGAAATACAGCCGCGACAGATACTCGCGCGGATTGCGGAAATTGTCGGTCGCGACCAGATCGGGGCGCATGTTGAAGCCGTGCTCGATCCGACCGATCGTGTACGGGAAACTGCCGCCGCCGTGTGCCAGACAGATGCGCAACTGCGGCAGCCGCTCCAGCACGCCGCCGAAGATCAGGCAGCAGGCCGCGCGCGACTGCTCCGCCGGCATGCCGACCAGCCACGGCAGCCAGTATTTCGGCATCGACTCGCTGCCCATCATGTCCCAGGGATGCACCAGGATCGCCGCGCCCAGTTCGCTCGCGGCCTGGAAGAAGTCGAACAGCTCCGGCGCGTCGAGATTCCAGTCGTTGATGTGCGAACCGATCTGCACGCCCTGCAGGCCGAGCTGGTCCATGCAGCGCTCGAGTTCCTGGATCGCCAGCCGCGGCGACTGCAGCGGCACCGTGCCGATTCCGGCGTAATGCCGCGGATAGTCGCGCAGCGCCTCGGCCATGTGATCGTTCAGCGCCTGATGCAGATCGTGCGCGTGCTGCGGTTTCGCCCAGTAGCTGAACATCACCGGCACCGTGCTCAGCACCTGCACCTGCACGCCGAAGCCGGCGTATTCGTCGATCCGGATCTTCGGGTCCCAGGTCTTGGGCCAGATCTCGCGGAAGAACTTGCCGTCCTTGTAGATCCGCGAGCGCCCGTCGTCGCCGTGATGGATCACCGGAAAGCGGATGTCGCCGTACTTGGCCGCCAGATCCGGCCAGTCGCGGGGCAGATAGTGGGCGTGGGTATCGATCTTCAGCATGGTCGGCTTGTCTGCATAGCGATGGGCGCGCTGCCATTCGATGCCGGGATGGCTCCGCATGCGCTCACGGGTCGGTCTCCTCGCCCAGCGCTTCCAGGCCGCGCGAGGCGTCCCACAGGCGCAGGATGTCGACGGCGTCGGGCAGGTCGATGTAGTAGACCAGGACGCGCTCGAAACCAGCCACCGGATGAAAGCGCAGTGGCGCGGGCAGTTCCGGCAGGATGTGGGCGTGGCGCGGCGAACCGGCTGCGGGATGGCGCGACAGCAGCCCGTAGGCCGCTTCGACCGCGTCGATGAAGCGCAGGGCGACGGCGAGCCCGGCCGTGGCCTGCAGGTGGTCGGCGATGGCGGCGATGTCGGTTGCGACCTGCGGCCGTTGCCGCAGCGGTTTGCCCGGCCATGGCGCGCTCATGCCTGTTCGAGGCGCTGGCGCTGGCGGGCGAAGAAGTCGTCGCCGACCGGCTCGGCGGGCCCGGAACCCAGTCCCTCGGCGATCAGGGCGCGGAGGGCGTCTTCGGCCTTGCGTCGCTGGCGCTCGCGGATCAGTTCGCGGACGTAGTCGGAGGTGCTGGCGTAGCCGCCGTCGCGGACTTCTTCATCGACGAAGCGTTTCAGCGGCTCGGTCAGCGAGATGTTCATCGTGGCGGGCATGGCGGGCCTCCGGATGGTTTGGCAAAGATTGCCAAGCGCAGGATAACGTCCCGCAAGGGGCGTGTCACGGTGCCCGGACGCGCCGCCCGGGCGGTTCCGGACCGGCGGCGCTCAGGTCTGCGGGTCGTACTTCGCCGGCGCCGGGTTGAGATGGCCGCAGGCCTTGCAGGTGCGGTGATCGTGCGAGCGATAGAAGCGTTCGAAGACCGCGGGGAAGTCGTTTTCGATGTCCACCAGCGGGAAGAATTCCTCGTAGAGCTTGTGGTTGCAGCGTTCGCAGTACCACTGTAGGCCGTCGAGTTCGTGCGGCAGGCGTTTGCGTTCGATCACCAGGCCGATGCCACCGGCCATGCGCTGCGGCGAGTGCGGGATGCGCGGGGGCAGGAAGAAGGTCTCGCCGGCGCGGATCGGGATGTCGCGTGGCCTGCCGTCCTCCTGGATGCGCAGCACCATCTCGCCTTCAAGCTGATGGAACCACTCCGGGCCTTCGTCCCAGTGATAGTCGGTGCGCTGGTTCGGTCCGCCGACGACCATCACGATGAATTCGCCATCGAAGATGCACTTGTTGCCCACCGGCGGCTTGAGCAGATGCCGGTGTTCGTCGATCCAGGCCTGCAGATTGATCGGATTGGGCAACACGGGAACCTCCGGAGGCCGCACTCAGGCGGCGAGCGCGTGGGCCATGCTCGCGTACAGCGGGATGCCGATCGCGAGATTGAACGGAAAGGTGATGCCGAGCGCGGCGGTGATGCAGCGGCCGACGTCGGCTTCGGGCAGGCCTGCGCGGACCGCAGCCGGCGCGGCGATGTAGGACGCGCTCGACAGCATCGCGCCGAACACCGCGGCGCCGCCGGGCGACAGGCCGCCGATGTGGCCGAGGAACACGCCCAGCGCGCCGTGCGCGAGCGGCACCGCGATGCCGAACGCGAGCAATCGCGGCCAGCCGCGGCGCAGTTCGGCCAGACGGCTGGCGGCGATCATGCCCATGTCGAGCATGAACAGCATCAGCACGCCCTGGAACAGCGCGAAGTACATCGCGTCGACCTTCTTGATCCCGTCGGGGCCGGAGATCGCGCCGATCGCCAGACCGCCGAGCAGCAGCAGCGCGGTCTTGCCGGTGAACACTTCGCGCAGCGTGTGATGGCTGGAGGCGTCGCTCTGGGTGCTGCGCCCGAGCGCGAGGCCGATCAGCAGCGCCGGCACTTCCAGCACCACCAGCAGCGCCACCAGCACGCCGTCGGGCGCGTGGCCGCTGCGCTCGACGAACTGGCTGGCGGCGATGAAGGTGACCGCCGAGACCGAGCCGTAGTGCGCGGCCATCGCCGCCGCTTCGCGACGCGGATCGCCGAGCACGAGCTTGGCGAGGAAGTAGGCGCTGAATGCGGTAAACGCACCCGCGGCGAGGGTGATGCACAGCAGCAGCGCCAGCGAACCGGTGTCCTGTTCGCGCAGGGCGACGCCGCCCTTGAGGCCGATCGCCAGCAGCAGGAAGATCGACAGGTAGGTCTGGATCTGGTCGGGAATCACCAGATCGCTGCGCACCGCGCGCGCGACGATGCCCAGCGCGAACGCAAGCACCACCGCCGAGGTGAGGTTGGTCAGCAACAGTTCCATGTCAACGGTCTTCCGGGCGCAGGGCCGCGATGCATTTGAGTTCGATCGCGATCGGGGTGGGCAGGGCGGTGATGCCGACGGTGGTGCGGCACGGCGCCGCCGCGGGGTCGGGGAAATATTCGGCCCAGATCGCGTTGTAGGCCTTGAAGTCGCGCGCCATGTCGGTCAGGAACACGGTCACGTCGACCAGATCCTCCCAGCGCGCGCCGCTGGCTTCGAGCACTGCGCGGACATTGGCGAATACCGCACGGGTCTGCGCTTCGATGTCGTAGGCGATCAGCCGGCCCTCGGCATCGTGGACATTGCCGGGAATGCCGTTGCCGGCCGGATCGCGCGGACCGATGCCGGAGAGGAACAGCAGGTCGCCGACCCGGCGTGCATGCGGATAGTGGCCGACCGCTTTCGGCGCGGCGTCGGCGTGGATACCGTCGCGGTTCATTCGCACACCATCGGCGCATCGGCTGCGGGCCGTTTGGCGTCCGCGACCAGCAGTACGAAGATCGGGTACGGCCACATTTCGAAACTCGAGAAACCGCCGGCCATCAGCGGGCAACTGCTGGCCGATTCCGGCTCGTCGTTCCCGTCCAGCCGGATCAGCCCCATGCGCAGTTTCAGCGCGGGGCCGCCATTGGTCGAAACTTGCGCGGACATGCCCGCGCCCTTGTCCGATTGCGAGAGCGCGATGGTGAGGATCTGGGTATCCGCGGGCTCGTCCGGTTTCGGTTCGCGCCAGCCGGCGAATTCGCCGTTCTCGAACAGCGGTACCGCGCGTACGGTTTCTCCGGGATGCACGCTGACCATGCCTCTCTGCACGGCCGGCGGCAGCAGTTCGAAGGTTCGGTCGTAGGTCGCGCCTTTCTCGCGACGGAGCACGACGCGCAGGTTCCTGCGGCAGTTGGCGGTTTCGCAGTACTTGCGCAATTCGTCGGTGACGGAAGCGTCGTCTGGTGCGGCGTCGGCCGCTGGTGCGCTGGCGGATTCTCCGCCGGTCGCGGTCTGCGCCGCGGCGGGCGCAGTCGCGAGGCATGCGCCGATCGCCAGCAGCGTCGCGGCGAGAGCGGCCGTTGTCGGCAAACGCAGGTTCATGTCGAGGTCTCCGGAGAGTCGAGCGCCGCGAGCGCGTGTCGGTAGGCAGTCGCCAGCCGGTCGTGCGCGTCGACGGTGATGTCCAGATCGCGCACGCGGCCGTCGTGCAGGCCGTAGATCCAGCCGTGCACGCTCAGCGTCTGGCCGCGCGTCCAGGCGTCCCGCACCATCGTGGTCTGGCAGACGTTGGCGACCTGTTCGATCACGTTGAGCTCGCACAGCCGCGCATGGCGCGAGCTGTCCGTTTCGGCCTTTTCCAGCGATGCGGCGTGCTTCTGCGCGACATCGCCGACATGCCGCAGCCAGTTGTCGGCGAGACCGACCCGCTCGCCGTTGAGGCTGGCGTGCACACCGCTGCAGCCGTAATGGCCGACGACGAGGATGTGCTCGACCTTGAGCAGGTCGATCGCGAACTGGATCACCGACAGGCAGTTCAGATCGGTGTGAACGACGACGTTGGCGATGTTGCGGTGGACGAACACCTCGCCGGGGGCCACGCCGATGATCTGGTTCGCCGGCACGCGCGAATCGGAGCAGCCGATCCACAGGAAACGCGGTCGCTGCTGGCGCGACAGGCGATCGAAGAATTCCGGGTCCTCGCGGCGCACGCGTTCGGACCAGCGCCGGTTGTTTTCCAGCAGGGTATGCGGAGGGCTCACGGCGCGGCTCCCGTCATCATGCGGCTCATAGCGCGATCCCCACATTCTTGGTTTCGGTGAAGAAGCGCATCGCTTCCATGCCGCCCTCGCGGCCGACACCGGAGCGGCCGACGCCGCCGAAAGGCGTGCGCAGGTCGCGCATCAGCCAGGTATTGATCCAGACCATGCCCACGCGCAGCGCAGCGGCGAAGCGGTGCGCGCGGCCGAGATCGGTGGTCCACAGCGAGGCGGCGAGACCGTAGTCGGAGGCATTGGCGAGCGCCAGCGCCTGCGCATCGTCGTCGAACGGCTGCAGCGTGATCACCGGGCCGAAGATTTCCTCGCGGTTGGTCGCGCAATCCGGCCCGAGGCCCTCGATCACGGTCGGCGCGACGAACCAGCCGGGACGCTCCAGCGCGCCGCCGCCGCAGAGCACCCGTCCGCCCTCGGCGCGGGCGCGATCGAGCGCGCGCAGCACCTTGTCGAAATGCGCCTGCGAGACCAGCGGCCCCATGCGCGCATCCGGGTCCATCGGATCGCCCACCGGCAGGGTCTGTGCGCGTTCGACCAGCGCGTCGCGGACCTCGGCGTAGACCTTGCGTTCGATCAGGATGCGCGAACCGCACAGGCAGATCTGGCCGCTGTTCTGGAACGCCGAGCGCACGATCGTGTCCAGATGCGCGCGCCATTCGCTGTCGGCGAAGATCAGGGTCGGATTCTTGCCGCCGAGTTCCAGCGAGACCTTGCGCAGCCGCTCCGCGCACAGGGTCGCGATGCGCGTACCGACTGCGGTGCTGCCGGTGAAGGAGACCGCGCGGATCGCCGGATCGGTCACCAGCGCTTCGCCGACCTCGGGCCCGAGGCCGTGGACGATGTTGAGCACACCCGCCGGGAAACCGATCTCGCCGCAGAGCCGTCCCAGCATCGTCGCGGTCGCCGGCGTCACTTCCGAGGGTTTGGCGACCACGGTGTTGCCGGCGGCCAGCGCGGGTGCGATCTTCCAGGTGAACAGATAGAGCGGCAGATTCCACGGCGAGATCGTCGCGACCGCGCCCAGCGGCGCGCGCAGGGTGTAGTTGAGCCCGGCCTGGCCGTGGTGCGATTCGCTCGCGAACTGGGTTGCGGCGTGGGCGAAGAACCGCAGATTGGCGATCGCGCGCGGGATCTCGGCGTCGCGGGCCAGCGCGTAGGGTTTGCCGCCGTCCAGGGCTTCGGCGTGGGCGACATCCTTCAGCCGGGCTTCGAGCGCGTCGGCGAGCCGCTCCAGCCAGCGTGCGCGCGCTTCGGCCGTCAGCGCCGACCAGCCCGGAGACGCCGCCTGCGCCGCGGTCACCGCGTCGGCCACGTCCACGCCGTCGCCGGCGGCGACCTGCGCGTAGACCCGCGCACGCGCAGGGTCGTGCACGTCCAGCGTGCGTCCGCTGCGCGCCGGGCGCTCTTCGCCGCCGATCCAGTGACCGAAAGTTTGCATCCGACAAGCTTACCGGCTGCGCCGCGCGCTGTCCCTGCATCCGCCGGCGTAGGGTTCGCCGGTGCGCGCGGCGAGCGCGCTCAATGCTGGCAATCGGGGCACAGATAGAGGCGCCGCGCGCCGTTTTCGCGGCGGATCACCGCGCGGCCGCATTCGGGGCAGGGCAGACCTTCGCGATCGAACACTTCGAAGCGGAAAGCGCCGGGCGTGTCGCTGAGGTAATCGGCGCGCATGCCGGCGGCGGGCGCGATGCCGCGGGTGGCATAGCTGCGCCTCGGCAGATCGAGCAGCGCCTTCGCCAGACGCCGCCGTTCGCGCGCATCGAGATCGCGCGGGCGCCGTTCCGGACGCAGCCGCGCCGCGAACAGCGCCTCCGAACGCAGGTAATTGCCCATGCCGGCGAGGAAGCCCTGATCCAGCAGCAGCGCGCCGAGACTGCGGCCGGCGAAACGCGGATCCTGCAGGCGTGCGGCGACCTGCGCCGCGTCCAGCGCGGGATCGAGCACATCGGGGCCGAGCCGGGCGAGGAACGGATGGCGTTCGATCTCGTCGCTGCGCCACATCTCCACGTCGGACGCCGAATACAGCAGGATCGCACTGCGTTCGGTCTCCAGCGCGACCCGCAGCGAACGCCCGGTCTCGGGCCGCTCGCCGGCCGCGGCGATCGACCAGGTGCCGTAGAGCTGATTGTGGGTGTACAGCGTCCAGCCGTTGTCGAAGCGGGTCAGCAGTGCCTTGCCGCGCGGCGCGATCGCTTCGATGCGGCGCCCGCGCAGGCGTTTCTCGTGCGTTTTCAGCGCAGGGAAGGCGAACCACGCCGAACGCAGCGGGTCGCCGAGCACCGCGGCGGCGAGACGGTCGGCGGTGCGGCGGATCTCGGGACCTTCGGGCATGATTCAGCGCAGGTCGGGCGGAATGCTCTGCGGCTCATGGTACTCGAAGCCGATGTGACGCTCGGTGATCCGCGCGATCCGCGCCGAGACCGGCACCGCAGGCCCGACACCGGCGAAGAACAGCAGGCGCGCGACATTGCCCTCCTGCAGCAGGCAGGCGGTCGGCCGGAACACGCCGCAGCCGCCTTCGGACAGATCGAGCACGTCCGCCGCCCAGGCCTGTTCGCCGGAGAGGATCATCACCTGCATCGCGTAAGGCACACGGTCGCCGGCGCGGCGTTCCCCGAGCAAGATGTCTTCCATGCGGCGGATTCCCCGCTCCGTTGCGTATCAGCAGTCAGACTGCCCAAGCTGGGGCCCGACGGCAACCCCGGGCGCGATCGTGCGCCGACCGGCGTGCGCTCTCAGCCCGGCAGCGGCTGCGCTTCGAGGTAGGCGAAGCCGACGAAGCGCGGATCGGTCCACACCACCCGCGCTGCGGCGCTGAAGACGTGGGCGTCGTCGATCAGCAGCCACAGCCGGACTTCGGTGCCATCGGCCAGCGACCAGTCGTGCGGACGTGTCACCCGGCAGCCGGTGGAAGAGACGTTGTCGATCTGTCCGAGGAAGCCGTCCGCGCCGCGCGCGATCAGCACCGTGCAGTCGTAGGGATGCCGGGGCGCACGGCGGCGTTCTTCGCGGGAAGCGTGTTCGGGGGACATCGCGGCGGTTCGGGGGACGGAGGACGAGGCTGGAGAGGGCCGTGTCGATTAGAGCATAGCCGGGGTGGCCGGCAAATGCAGGCTGCGAGCCGTCGGCCAGCGGGACTCAGATCGATTGCATCCGGCCGCCGTCCACCGCCAGGCTGACTCCGTTGATGTAGCCGGCGGCCGGGGCGCACAGGAAGGCGATCGCCGCCGCGACTTCCTCGGCGCGGGCGAAGCGCCCGGCGGGCACGGTCTGGCGCATGCCAGCGGCGATATCGGCCTCTTCGCGCCCGGCCGCGCGGGCGCGGTCCTGCAGGATCTGGCTCAGCCGCGCGGTCTCGGTGTAGCCGGGGAGCACGTTGTTGACGGTGATGCCATCGGCGGCCAGCTCGCGCGACAGGGTCTTGGCCCAGCCCGCCACCGCGCCGCGGATGGTGTTGGAGACGCCGAGATTGGGGATCGGCTCGTACACCGAGGTCGAGATCACGTTGACGATCCGGCCCCAGCCCGCCGCGCGCATGCCCGGCAGGGTCGTCTGCACCAGGGCCTGATTGGCCAGCAGATGACGGCGGAAGGTGTCGAGGAAGGCGGCCTCGTCGGCGGCATGCAGCGGGCCGCCGGGCGGACCGGCGGTGTTGTTGACCAGGATGTGCACCGGCCGGGTTGCGACCCGTTTGGCGACCGCCGCGCGCAGGCCGTCGGTGTCGGCCGCATCGGCGACGATGAAGCCGTGGCGCTGTCCACCGTTGGGATCAGGCAGGGCGGCGACCACCGCCGCCAGCGCGTCCGCGCGACGGGCCAGCACGGTCACATCGGCGCCGAGCAGGGCGAGTTCGTGCGCCGCGGCGCGGCCGATGCCTTCGGAGGCGCCGCAGACCAGGGCGTGGCGACCGGTGAGATTCAGATCCATGGCGATGGGCTCATGCGGTGGGGCGAAAGGGAACGGCGGAGGCGTCGTCGATGCGGAGGGCAGCCAAGGCTAGCGGATCGTCTGCGCGATCGTCTGCTGGATCGCCCAGAGCACGCCCAGATGCACCGGGTAGTAGACGTAGAAGGCCCAGCGCAGGCGCGGCACGCGCAGCCGCCACCATGGCGCCGTCAGCACCAGCGGCACGGCCGCCAGCGCCCAGAAGTTCGCGTTGACCACGTACAGCCCGACCCAGCAGGCGAGCGCGACGACGGCCGCCGGCCACGAGGCGCGCTTGCAGTACCACCAGACCGCGAGCGTGAACGCCAGCCCGGGCCAGGAGAATTCCGCGAGACCGCCGCCGATCAGGAACACCAGCGCCGCGCCGGACCAGCCGAGCGCGCCGCCGCGTTCGATCAGCCAGGCGCAGGCGGTCGCTGCCGCGAACAGGAACAGGATGTTCAGCGGCCACCAGCCGTAGACGGCGATGCCGCTGGCGATGAACGCCGGCGTCGCCAGCGCGCCGAACAGCAGCAGCTTCTTCAGCCCTCGCGCATGCGCGCCGCGCGCGAACGCGTCCGGCCGGGCCAGGTTGTACGCCAGCACCACCGCGAACAGCGGGAACGCCAGCCGACCCAGCGCGTACATCCACGACTGTTCGCGATCGAACAGATATGTGTTGATGTGGTCGCAGGTCATCAGCAGCAGCGCCAGCCATTTCAGCGCTTCCACCGTGCCGTCGGCGAGCGCGAGCGGCGGCGGACGACGCGCGACGCCCGGCGCGGCCCCGGCCGGCGCGCTCATGCGTCGCCCATCAGCGCGGCCAGCGCGCGTGCGTCCGGGTCGTCGCGGCCGGCGAAATCGTCGCGCACCGCGCGCCGGTTGGCCGGCGGATGGTTCTGGTTGAGCTTGAATTTCAGTTCGATGCGGGTCGGCACGAAACGGAAGCCGACGATGCCGCGCAGTTGCGCATGATGGTCCGCACGTTCGGCCTCGAAACGCCAGTCGCGGCCGACCGTCGTCTCGAATCGCCGGCTCAGCCGATCGACCAGATCGGCCAGCGTCGACGCCTCTTCGAAACACTCGACCGTGCCGCGCAGATGCGCGACCGCGTAGTTCCAGGTCGGCACCCGTGCGGCGGTTTCCTTGTCCGGATAGACGCCCGGGGACACATAGGCATGCGGGCCGTGCACGATCATCAGCATGCGCCCGGCATGTCCGGCCTGCGGATTCGGCCGGGCCCAGTGGCCTTCGATCAGGATGTCGTCGCCCTCGCGCCGGTACAGCACCGGCAGATGACTGGCGAACGGCGCGCCGTCGTCGTCCTGGCTGATCAGGGTCACGAAGGGATGGGCGTCGATCAGCGCATCCAGCGCGGTCAGGTCGTGCTCGGCGAAATGGCGGGGCAGATACATCGCGCCGGTCTCCGCTCAGGCCCGGGCGCCCAGCGTCCGCACCATCCGCCCACGCAGCGCGTCGTCGTCCTCGGCGTCGGGCGGGACGATCTCGCCGAGCGCGAAGCCCCGCTCCAGCGCATCTTCGGCGTCCAGCCCGTCGAAGGACACGAACTCGGCGTCCATCAGCGCGGCGCGCGCGCTGTCCTCGCTGTCGTAGGCGAGGGTGTTGCCGTCGCTGTCGAAGACCTCGGCGGTGCCGGCCTCGCGCACCCGCAGCCGCGCCCATACGACCGTGCGTCCCAGGGTGGCCAGCCACCATTCGGTGCGGACAGTGTCGTCGAGTCCGTCGTGATCGAGCCTCACGGCGCCACCGACCACAGCCACAGCACGCCGGAAATGCCCAGCCCGAGCAGGATCACGCTCAGCGCGATCCGCGCCGGCGTCGCCAGCCCGTCGAGATTGCGGTCCCTGGCGACGCGGTAGCCGCCGTTGAGCAGCCACCACAGCGCGGACGGATGCGCGAACGCCGGCGATGCCAGTCCGTCGCGCAGCTGCGGATGACGATCGCGCAGATGCACCAGGGTCAGCGGCCAGAAGATCACGAAGGCGGTGGCGCCGGCGATGGCCAGGGCGAGAGCGACGAGGGCGATGAAGAGGATCATGCGGTGAGTCCGGTAGGTTCGGTGTCTTCGCGATCGGGGTCGTTGCGGTATTCCCCGATCACCTCGATGAGGCCGACGATGTCATCGTTCAGCGCTTCGAGATCTTCGGCGGGCACCCACCATTCCGTATGGTGCGCGCCGCCCACCTTCTGCACCGGATATCGGTCCACGAATGGTTTGCGCACCCGGAAGCGGGTGACGTAGCCGACGCCGCTGTCGCGGATGTTCCAGCGCACCGCGATCTCGCGAGCGTATCGCTCGTTGGTGACCGGATAGAAGATCGGTTGTTCGGGCAGACGCGGTGGCCAGCGCCGGAAACCGGCGGCTTCGACGAGCGCCAGCTCCTCCGGTCCGGTCGGGCGATACATCACGACGCAATCGCCGTCGACTTCCATCCCTTCCGCAAGCGTCATTTCAGAACTCCGCATGCCCCGGCGCGCGCGGGTAGGGGATCGCGTCGCGGATGTTGGACAGGCCGCAGACGTAGACCACCAGGCGCTCGAAGCCGAGGCCGAAACCGGCGTGCGGCACCGTGCCGTAGCGGCGGAAGTCGCGATACCACTGGTAATGCGCCGGATCGAGGCCGAACTGGGCGATGCGCGCGTCCAGCACGTCGAGGCGCTCCTCGCGCTGCGAGCCGCCGATGATCTCGCCGATGCCCGGCGCCAGCACGTCCATCGCCGCGACGGTCCTGCCGTCGTCGTTGAGGCGCATGTAGAACGATTTGATGTGCTCGGGATAGTTCATCACCACCACCGGCCGGCCGACGTGGGTCTCGGTCAGCCAGCGCTCGTGCTCGGTCTGCAGGTCCAGGCCCCATTCCACCGGGAAATCGAACTTCTGCTTCGCGTTCTGCAGCAGGCGCACGGCTTCGGTGTAGTCGATGCGCTCGAACGGCGCATCGACGAAGGCCTGCAGGCGGGTGATCGCGTCCTTCTGCACGCGCTCGGCGATGAAGGCCATGTCGTCGGCGCGTTCGCTCAGCACCGCGCGGAACAGATACTTGAGGAAGTCCTCGGCCAGTTTCGCGTCGTCGTCGAGATCGGCGAAGGCGATCTCCGGCTCGATCATCCAGAACTCGGCCAGATGGCGGGTGGTGTTGCTGTTCTCGGCGCGGAAGGTCGGGCCGAAGGTGTAGACCTTGCTCAGCGCCAGACAGAAGCCTTCGACGTTGAGCTGGCCGGAGACGGTCAGGAACGCTTCCTTGCCGAAGAAGTCCTTGCCGAAGTCGATGCCGCCGTCGGCGGTGCGCGGCAGGTTCATCATGTCCAGGGTCGAGATCCGGAACATCTGTCCGGCGCCTTCGGCGTCCGAGGTCGAGATGATCGGGGTGTTGACCCAGTAGAAGCCGTTTTCGTGGAAGAAACGATGGATCGCCTGCGCCAGGCAGTGGCGGATGCGGGTGACCGCGCCGAACAGGTTGGTGCGCGGGCGCAGATGGGCGACCTCGCGCAGGAACTCCATGGAATGCTGCTTGGGCTGGATCGGGTAGGTCTCCGGGTCCTCGACCCAGCCGACTACTTCGATCGCGCGGGCCTGGATCTCCACGCTCTGGCCCTTGCCCTGCGAGGCCACCAGGGTGCCGGTGGCGACGACCGCGCAGCCGGCGGAGAGGTGTTTCACCTCGGTCTCGTAGTTCGGCAGGGTCTCCGGCGCGACCACCTGGATCGGCGCGAAGCAGGAGCCGTCGCTGACCTGGACGAAGCTCAGGGCGCTGGAGTCGCGGCGGGTGCGGACCCAGCCGCGGACCGTGACCTCGGTCCCCAGCCCCGGACCAGCCGCCCCGGCCGTCGCGGCCAGCGCGTCCCGGATCGTCGTCACTTTGACACTCGTGAAAGCCATGTTCTTGAATTCCCGCGCTTCCGCGCCGATATCGGTCCAGCCGCAAAGTCTACTAGAATCTCCGCCATGGCCATTTCCCTCGCTCCCGCAGCCCTCGAACGCATCCGCGGCTACCTCGCCGCCGACCCCGCCACCCTCGGCCTGCGTTTCGGGGTCCGCCGCACCGGCTGCTCCGGCTGGAGCTACGTCGTCGATCTGGCCCGCGAGGCCCGCGAAGGCGACACCGTCAGCGAACAGGAGGGGGTCAAGGTCTTCGTCGATGCCGACAGTCTGTCGCTGGTGGACGGCACCGAGATCGATTTCCTGCGCCAGGGCCTGAACGAGCAGTTCGTGTTCCGCAATCCCAACGTCAAGGCCGAATGCGGCTGCGGCGAGAGCTTCACCACCGACGCCGACAAGGCGGCCTGACGCCTCAATCGGCGACCTCGACCCGGTCGCGTCCGTTCCCTTTCGCGGCGTACAGCGCGCGGTCCGCGCGCTCCATCAGCGACGCGAGCGATTCTCCAGGCATCGAGGCGGCCAAGCCCACGCTGATCGTCACCGGCAATGCGTCCGACGCGTGCCGGACCGCCTCGCAGAGGTAGTTGCACTGCAGTTCGGCCTGCCGGACCGGGGTAGCGGGGATCAGCCAGACGAATTCCTCGCCGCCGTAGCGGGCGATGGTGCCGTGACCGCCGCTGGCCGCGCGCAGTTGGCCGGCGACTTCCGCCAGCACTTCGTCGCCGACCAGATGCCCGTGCACGTCGTTCACGACCTTGAAATGGTCGATGTCGATGATCGCCACGCAGCAGGCGGTACCGGTCTGCAGCGCGCCGGCGAGCGCCGCCGAGAACGCGCGCCGGTTCGCCAGCCCGGTCAGCGGGTCGGTGCGGGTCTGCTCGATCAGATCCGCGTTCTCCACCTCGAGCGCATCCTGGTAGCGGTGCAACTTGTCTTCGTACCAGGCCCGGTCCTGCAACTGCAGGTTCAACGCCCTGCTGGCGCTGCGCAGTTCCAGCAGGCGCGACACCTGTCGCGACAGTGCGTTGAGTGCCTCGGCCTGATGCGGCAGCAGCTTGCGTGGCTCACGGTCCATCACGCACAGGGTGCCGAGCGGCAGGCCCTCGATACCGAGCAGCGGCGCACCGGCGTAGAAGCGGATGCATGGCTCGCCCAGCACGAGCGGATTGTCCCGGAAGCGCGGGTCCTCGGTCGCATCGGGCACGATCATCATGGTATCGGGTTGGAGAATGGCGTGTGCGCAGAATGCGACGTCGCGGGGGCTCTCGCGGTTTTCTAGGCCCGTCCGCGCCTTGAACCACTGGCGATCTGCGTCGATCAGGCTGACCGTACTGATCGGCATGCCGCACACCGCCGAAGCGATCATGACCAGATCGTCGAAGCTGGTTTCCGGTGCCGTGTCCAGGATCTCGTAACCGCGCAGGGCGGCCAGGCGTTCCGTCTCGTTGTCGGGTTTCGGGGGGCGAAGCATCCTTGTCTCTCATGATCGGCGCGTGACCGCGCGTGGAGGGCGTCGCACCGGCGACGGACCGAGTCAGGCGATCTTCCCGATAACCCTCGGTGTGTTCAAGCGATATCGATGCTTCGCGCGGCGTCGATCGCAGTGCGGTCTTGTCGGCCCACGGGCTCGTCACCGCACCGGCGTCAGCACCAGGTCCTGGAAATCGAAGCTGAAGTCGGTGTTCGGCGAGACCGCCTGCATCCGCGCCTCGCGCGGCACGCCGTCCTGATCCAGCGAGAAGCTCACGAAGGCATCGGCGTTGAGCCAGCGCTCGTCCCAGCGCACGATGAAGCTGTCGTGCTGCCAGTGCTCCAGCGTGCCCACCAGCGATTTCGTGCGCGTGAACTGCAGGCGCAGGCGGCCGTTCTCGATCGTGATCGCGACATCGCCGTACCACGGATCGCGCCAGACCCCGGCGTAGGCCGACAGCGGCAGCGACGGCGTCGAGCGCTTCGCGCGCGCCGCCTGATGTTTCGCCCAACTGTCGTCCGCATCCTGCCGCGATTTCGCGAGCGCGGCGGCGTAGGCCGCGTTCCAGTCGGTCGGCGGCGCATCGAGATAGGCGTCCAGCACATGCATCGTCAGGGCCTGGAACGCGCCGCCCAGTTCGGCGTTGGTCAACACCACCACGCCGAGGTTCTTCTCCGGCACCAGAGTCAGACGCGAGACCATGCCCGGCCAGCCGCCGGTGTGCCAGACCAGCTTCTCGCCGCGGTAATCCGACAGCAGCCAGCCCTGGCCGTAGCCGAGGAAATTCGGCTTCGCCGGCAGCAGTTCCGGCACCGACGGGGTCGCCACGTTCATCGGCGTGATCACCTGACGCATCTGCGCCATCGTCTTCTCCTGCAGCAGGCGCCGCTCCTCGCCCTGCGCGTCGCGATAGACGCCGCCGGCCAATTGCACCCGCATCCATGTCGCCATGTCGTTGGCGCTGGCGTACAGCCCACCGGCGCCGGAGGCGTTGTGCCAGGTGAGGCGCGGCGCCGGCTGCAGGTCCTTGAAGTCGGCCAGCGCGTAACCGGTCGCGACCTTGTCGCCCGGCTGCAGCGCATCGCTGTTGTAGCGGGTCTCGCGCATGCCCAGCGGCGTGAAGATCCGGCTGCTCAGGAAGGCCTCGAAGGATTGCCCGCTGGCCTGCTCGATCACCAACTGCGCGACCGCATACAGGATGTTGTCGTATGCGTAACGGTCGCGGAAACCGCCCTTGATCGGCACCCGGCCCAGGCGCTCGACCACTTCGCGGGTCGTGTAGTCCGTGGTCGGCCAGTACAGCAGGTCGCCGGCGCCGAGGCTCAGGCCGCTGCGGTGCGCCAGCAGATCGCGGATCCGCATCTCGCGGGTGATGTAGGGGTCGGCCATCCGGAACCCGGGCAGGTGATCGATCACCCGGTCGTCCAGACCGAGCTTGCCGTCCTCGGCCAGCATGTTCAGCGCGGTCGCGGTGAACGCCTTGGTATTGGAGGCGATCGCGAACAGGGTGTCTGCCTCGACCGGGCCCTCGCCGAGCGCCCGCTCGCCCCAGCCGCGCGCGAGCACCACCTCGCCGTCCTTGACCACCGCGATCGCGATGCCCGGAACCTGGAAGCGTCTGCGGATGTCCTCGACCTTCGCGTCCAGATCGGCCAACGCCGGCGGGAGGACGGTCGTGGTCGGCGGGGCGGATCGCGTCTCATTCTGTGCGGAGACGGTCGCCGGCCCGGCGAGGGCCAGCCCCAGGACGAGACCGAGGACGACATGGGCAAGGCGCAGGCGCTGCGGGTCGGGGAGTCGGAAACCGGGCATTGGCGGGGGTCCGGAGAGCGGCGGGCGGGGCCTCCACTATCGCCCGACTCGGCCCCGAGCGGCACCCGCCGGAAGTCCTCGCCCGCCGCGGATTGCGCGCAAGTGCTTGAACCTGCCATACTTTCGGGCTCCCGTTTCGGCGGGAGACCTTGCCCTACCGCCGCCGTCCCGGCGTCCGGGGGGCTTTCGGCAGGCAATCCCGCCGGCCGATATCCACAAGGAAACCGCAATGCGTCATTACGAAGTCGTGTTCATGGTCCATCCGGACCAGAGCGAGCAGGTGCCGGCGATGATCGAGCGCTACAAGTCGCTCATCGAGAACGGCAGCGGCAAGATCCACCGCCTCGAAGACTGGGGCCGCCGCCAGCTCGCGTATCCGATCCAGAATCTGGTCAAGGCCCACTACGTGCTGCTGAACATCGAGACCGATCTCGCTGTTCTCAACGAACTGGTCGACACCTTCCGCTTCAACGACGCGGTCCTGCGTCACCTGGTCATCAAGCGCGACGGCCCGGACACCGAGCAGTCCCTGATCATGAAGAACAAGGACGACAAGGACAAGGCCGAGAAGGGCGACCGTCGTCGCCGTGACGACGATGGCGCGATCGGCACCGCCGACAGCGAAGACGCCGCCGAACCCGCCGAAACCTGAGGAGCCCGACCATGTCCAAGTTTTTCCGCCGCCGCAAGTTCTGCAAGTTCACCGCCGAGGGCGTGAAGGAGATCGACTACAAGGATCTCAACACCCTGCGCCAGAACCTCACCGAGAACGGCAAGATCGTGCCCAGCCGCATCACCGGCACGAAGTCGAAGTACCAGCGCCAGCTCGCGACCGCCGTCAAGCGCGCGCGTTTCCTGGCCCTGATCCCGTACACGGACAATCACAACGTTTGATTGTCATCCCGAGCGCAGCGAGGGACCTGCTTTTCGAATGCAGGTCCTTTGCCCGCTCGCACACCGTCCATTCGGACAGCCACCAGTTGCGGCGCGCCGCGTCGCTAACGAATACGGAGTCATCATGGAACTCATTCTGCTGCAGAAGGTCGTGAACCTCGGCAACCTCGGCGACAAGGTCAAGGTCAA
>JBIJBH010000153.1:0-7678 GCA_044345315.1 Lysobacteraceae bacterium | reverse complement strand
ATGCGCCGGGAGTTGCGCTGTCGGGAAACGCCGCGGCCGGCTGTCAGGAAATTCCGAATGGTGGGTGTCCTTTCCCCAATCTTTTACCGTCTTTCGAATTGTGGGTTTCCTTTCCCCGCGTCTTGAATTGTGGGTGTCCTTTCCTGAAGATGCCAAACACAGCGACCGCATCCATGCTCACGCGGTCGAACCGGATCACCCTCACGCCAAGGAAAGCCTATGTCCCTCACCACCCGCCTCTTCCCCCGCCTGCACCCCTCGCTGCCGCAGAACGACTCTCCCGCAGGTCGTCGCCAGCGGCAGAAGCAACTGCAGGAAAGTCGACAGAAATACCGTTGGACCGACACATTGCCGAACGTGGTGGGCGTACCCATGGCGGCGGATGTGCCGTCGGCGGATGAGCCCAGTCTGCCGTGGCTGTTGCTGGTGGCGGAGACCGGGTTGAAGCTGGCCGAGAACTTTCTGCTGGTGAAGCTGGAGGGCGACAAGCGCAAAGGGCTGATAGAGGAGGCTGCGGCGGTACAGAAGCTGGCCGAGGTGCGCGCGCGGCTGGCGACGACGCAGACCTTGAAAGCGGGCCATCCTGATGAGGCGCAGAGCGGTCTCACGCATCATCTGGCGTTCGCCGCGAAGCACATCGCGCTGCAGCAGGCAGATTCCTTCGAGGAATTGCTGGCCGATTTCAAGGCGCTGGTGGCGCAGTTCGAACATGAAACGCGCCATGGCAACACGCTGGGCGATTACGAAGCGCTGTTCAAGACCCTGCCGCTGCCGACCATCGCGCATGACTTCATGGACGATGCCACTTTCGCGCGTTACCGCATCGCCGGGCCGAATCCGATGCTGATCCGCGGCATCGATGCGCTGCCGGCGACGCTGCCGCTGAGCGATGCGCAGTATCGCGCGGTGATGGGCGCGGACGACAGCCTGGCCGCCGCGCTGGCGGAACACCGCGTGTATCTGCTGGATTACCGCGAACTCGACTTTCTCGCCGCCATCCCGGGGAAAACCGGCGGCGCGACCAAACGCGTCTTCGCGCCGATCGCGCTGTTCGCGATCCCGAAGGGCGGTAAGCGCATCGTGCCGGTGGCGATCCAGTGCGGCCAGGATCCGGCGAAGCATCCCCTGTTCTTCCCGGCGGCGCAGGGCAGCGCGCAGGGCTGGGGCTGGCAGATGGCCAAGACCGTGGTGCAGGTCGCGGAGTGCAATTACCACGAGTTGTTCGTGCATCTGGCGCGGACGCATCTGGTGCTGGAAGCGTTCGCGGTGGCGACCCATCGCTGTCTCGCCGAAGCGCACCCGATCAACATCCTGCTGGTGCCGCACTGCATCGGTACGCTGTTCATCAACAACGCCGCTGCGAAGTCGCTGATCTCGCCCGGAGGCCCGATCGACAACTTCTTCGGTGCGCCGATCGCGCGTTCGCAGCAGGCCGCGGGCGACGATCGGCTGGGCTTCGACTTCTACGCGAACATGCTGCCGGCCGATCTCGCCGCGCGCCGCGTCGACGATCCGGCGCGGCTGCCGGAATACCCGTACCGCGACGATGCGCTGCTGGTGTGGGCGGCGATCAAGGACTGGATCCACGACTACGTCGGCGTCTACTACGCAGACGACGCGGCGGTGACCGGCGACGGCGAACTCGCCGACTGGGCCGCATCGCTGATCGCCGACGGCAAGATCAAGGGATTCAAGCCGATCGGGACGCGCGCGCAGCTGGTCGAGGTACTGACCATGGTGGTATTCACCGCCACGGCGCAGCATTCGGCGGTGAACTTCCCGCAGAAACCGCTCATGACCTATGCGCCCGCGATCACTGGGGCCGGCTGGCAGGACGCGCCGGCGCGCCAGGACGGGCACGACGAGCGGCAGTGGCTGGCGATGTTCCCGCCGACCCATCTCGCGATGGAACAATTGAACGTGCTGTACCTGCTGGGCTCCGTGCATTTCCGCGCGCTGGGCGATTACCGCAGCAATCATTTTCCCTATCTGCCCTGGTTCGAGGACCACGCCATCATCAAGAGCGGCGGGCCGCTGGACCGGTTCCAGCAGTCGCTGCTCAAGGTGCAGGCCACGATCGAAGCGCGCAACACCGCACGCCCGCCGTATCCTTTCCTGCTGCCGAACGGCATCCCGAACAGCATCAATATCTGAGCCGGCCACGCGGCGGCGAGGCAGAACCACCAGACACCGTGCGTGCTGCAGGCGCGGAGGCTTGTCGTCCTGTCGCCTGCGCCTGCTAAGGTAGCGCCTCCCGCCGCATCCGGAACCCGCCATGGCCATTGGATTGAGTCTGCTCGCCGTGTTCATCTGCCTCGGCGTCGTGCTGCTGGCGACGCGCAGGGGCGGCTCCCGTCGCGATTCGCGGCACCACGATCACGGCAGCGGCAGCGACGGGGGCGCGACGATCCACAGCTCGCGTTCCCGCAGCGATGATCATGACCATGACCGGGACGACGGCGGCAGCGACAGCGATGGGGGCGGCGGCGATGGCGGTGGGGGCGGCGACTGAGCCGTCCAGATCACGCCCATGCAGCACGCCGAACACTATCCCGCGATCGTCGATTTCCTCCGCCGCATCGGCCTGTCGGTGATGGAAGGGCCGCTGCCTGCGGACACGTTTCTGCCCGGGGTCGCGATCCGCGACGGCGGTCTGGTCGCCGATCCCGACAGCCTCGTCTGGCCCGGCGATCTGCTGCACGAAGCCGGGCATCTGGCGGTGCTGCCGACGGCGATCCGGCCGCAGGCGCACGACGATCTGGCCGACGAACTGGTGGCCGCGCACGCCGGCGAGCTCGAAGCGATGGCCTGGGCCTGGGCCGCCTGCGTCGCGCTCGGCCTGCCGCCGCAGGTGCTGATCCACGAGGGCGGCTACAACCGCAAGTCCGCCGATCTGCTGCAGATGTACGCGTTCGGGGTGTATCCGGGCCTGCAGGGCCTGTGCGCGATCGGCATGACCGCCGCGCCGGGCTTTTCGCCGGAACCGCTGACGGTGCGGTATCCGCAGATGATCCGCTGGCTGCGGGCGTGAGCGGACGATGGGCACCGCGGCCTGGGTGTGTTTCGAATGCCGCAACGCCGTGCGTCGCAACACGCAATACGTCGGCGATGTGCCCTGCCCGAACTGCGGCCGCCTCTGCGCGTACCTGGGCTACCGGATTCCGTTGCCGCCCAAGCGCAAGCGGCGCGAGTGGTCGAAACTGCGCGAACAACTGTCGCGGGAACGCGCCGCGCAGGCGCTGGCAGCGCAGCATGCCCGGCAAGATGAGCGCATCGCGCTGAATCGCGAGATCGAACGTCTTGCGGCCAAAGGCCCGAATCCCGGCCGCGCCGCGATGATCCGCCGTCTCCAGCGACGACTGGAATGGCTCGATCGTTGAAAGCGGCGCAGGGCGGCTCTTGTGCCCGCGATTGCGCTCCGGCGCACACCACACCGAATCATCGAAACGACTTCGATCGACGGACTTCGCGATGGATCGCCATGGATCGCATCACGATCGGAAGAAGCCTGAGCGGCGGGTGCAAGACCCGCCCTACGACCGCTCCGGCGCCGCTGTCGCGAAAGGTCCTGCGAACCGCGCCCGCAGCAGGTTCTTCTGCACCTTGCCCATGGTGTTGCGCGGCAGTTCGGCGACGACTTCCAGCGCCTTCGGCTGTTTGTAGCGGGCCAGACGTTCGCGCAGCGCGGCGTCGATCGCGGCGAGGTCGAGGCTCGCGTCCGGCTGCGGCACCAGCACCGCGAACACGGCTTCGCCGAAGTCCGGATGCGGCAGACCGATCACCGCGGATTCGAGCACGCCGGGCATCTCGTCCAGCAGCAGTTCGACTTCCTTCGGATAGACGTTGAAGCCGCCGGTGATGATCAGATCCTTCTGCCGGCCGACGAGGGTGAGATAGCCGTCCGCGGCGAGCACGCCGAGATCGCCGGTGATGAAGAAACCATCGTCGCGGAATTCCTCGCGGGTCTTGTCGGGGAGGTTCCAGTAGCCCTTGAACACGTTGCGGCCGCGCACCTCGACCATGCCGGTCTCGCCCGCGGGCAGCGGCGCGGCGGTCTGCGGATCGGTCACGCGCACCTCCACGCCCGGCAGGGCCGGGCCGACGCTGCCCGGGCGGCGCTCGCCGTCGTACGGGTTGGAGGTATTCATGTTGGTCTCGGTCATGCCGTAGCGTTCGAGAATCCGGTGCCCGGTGCGGGCCTCGAACGCGGCGTGGGTCTCGGCCAGCAGCGGCGCCGAGCCGGAGACGAACAGACGCATGTGCGCGGCGAGATCGCGGTCGAAGCGGGGATCGTCGAGCAATCGCGTGTAGAACGTGGGCACGCCCATCAGTACGGTCGCGCGCGGCAGCAGGCGCAGGATCGTTTCGAGATCGAAGCCGGGCAGGAAGATCATCGACGCGCCGGCGATCAGCGACACGTTGCAGGCCACGAACAGGCCGTGGGTGTGGAAGATCGGCAGCGCGTGCAGCAGCACATCGTCGGGACCGAATCGCCATGTTTTTGCGAGCGTTTCGGCGTTCGACAGCAGGTTGCCGTGCGTGAGCATCGCGCCCTTGGCGCGGCCGGTGGTGCCGGAGGTGTAGAGCAGCGCGGCGAGGTCGTCGTCATCGCGATCGGCGACGATGCGGGCGTCCGACTGCGCATCGCAGAGGTCGCGGAAGTCGCCGCACCCCTGCGCATCCAGGGCCCGCAGCCGCGCACCGTGCGCATCGGCGATCGCGGCGAGCGCGTCGGCCTTCGCCGGGTCGCACAGCAGCAGCCGCGGCTGCGCGTCGGCGACGAACATCGCGACCTCGGCCGCGGTGTACGCGGTGTTGAGCGGCAGGAACACCGCGCCGACGGCGACCGTCGCCCCGTACAGCGCGAGCGCTTCCGGCGTCTTCGCGACCTGCACCGCGACGCGATCGCCCGGCAGCACGCCGCAGTCGCGCATTGCGGCGGCGGCGCGGTGGATCATGGCAAGGAATGCGGGGCCATCGACGACGCTGCCGTCGGGCCGGATCAGGAATGCACCCGACCGCTGCGCGAGCGGTGCGAACAGGCGGTCGTACAGCGGATTGGGCACGGATGTCCTCGCGGTGGCGTGCTCGTGGCGGCGGGCGCGGCGCGGATCGCCGCGTCGGTCGCGAAAACGACCCGGGAACGGTGCGCCGCGCACAGTGTATCCGCGACCTATCCGCGTCGGACCCTGCCGCCCCGACGGCGCGCGGCATGCGATGCCGGCGGGGCGGCCCGGACCGCGGATTCCGTGCGAAGATGCGCGGCATGGACAGACCCTTCGACGTGATCGTGTTCGGCGCCACCGGGTTCACCGGGCGGCTGGTGGTGGAATATCTGCACGGCGCCTACGGCGTCGGTCGCGAGCTGCGCTGGGCGATCGCCGGGCGCAGCGCGGCGCGGCTGGCCGAACTGCGCGACGCGCTGGGCATCGGCCCGGAGCTGCCGCTGCTGGCGGCGGATGCCTCCGATGCCGCTGCGCTGGCCGATCTGGTGAAGCAGGCCAAGGTGGTGCTGACCACGGTCGGCCCCTACCAGCAATACGGCGAGCCGCTGATCCGCGCCTGCGCCGCGGCCTGCACCGATTACGTCGACCTGTGCGGCGAGCCGGGCTGGATGGCGAAGATGATCCCGCAACTGCAGGACGGCGCCCGCGCCAGCGGCGCGCGGATCGTGTTCTCCTGCGGCTTCGATTCGATTCCTTCCGACCTCGGCGTGCTGCATACGCAGGAAGCCGCGCGGACGCGTCTCGGCGCCCCGCTCGTCCGCGTGCACGGCCGGGTCAAGGTGCTCAAGGGCACCTTCTCCGGCGGCACCATCGCCAGCATGCTGGCGACGATCGAGACCTTGAAGCGCGAACCCGAACTGCGCCGCGCGCTGGTCGATCCGTTCGCGCTGACTCCGGGCTTCAAGGGGCCGCGCCAGCCGGCCGATCACGTCGCCGGCTACGACGACCTCGCCGCGAACTGGACCGCACCGTTCGTGATGGCGACGATCAACACCAAGAACGTGCACCGCAGCAACGCCCTGCTCGGCCATCCCTGGGGCAAGGACTTCGTCTACAGCGAACGCACCCTGACCGGCGACGGCGACGCCGGGCGCAAGCGGGCGAAGAAGATGGAGCGGCAGACCAACCTGCAGAACCTGCTGCTCGCCTTCGCCCCGACCCGCGCCCTGCTGCGCCGTTTCGCCCTGCCCAAACCGGGCGAGGGCCCGAACAAGGAACAGCGCGAAAAAGGCCGCTACGAACTGCTGTTCTTCGGCGAAACCGCAGACGGCCGCCGCCTCACCGGCCGCGTCACCGGCGACCGCGACCCCGGCTACGGCTCGACCTCGAAGATGATCGCCGAGGCCGCGATCTGCCTGGCCCGGGATGTCGGCCGCGAGCAGACGCCCGGCGGCGTGTGGACGCCGGCCGCGGCGATGGGCATGCCGCTGGTGGAGCGCCTGGTCACGCATGCGGGCCTGACGTTTTCGGTCGTTCCCGACAACTGATCGTGCTGGCCGTGTCGGCGCGATGCGCCGACTGCCGCGACGCATACGGGCGAGGACGGCCCAAGCGGCATCGTCCGCAACGAACGCCGCCGGACGAGTTGCGCGAACGCCGATCAAACGACTGACCACTGAGGTTATGATGCGGCGCACCGGAAATTCGTGGTGCGACATCACACTGAAAGGAATCCATCATGTCGTTCGACCAAACCTTCAATCTGATCAACAACACCGGCTATACGCTCGTACTGGATGTCGTCAACAGCCAGAATCTCGGCGGCGCGCCGTGGCCGACGCAGATCGCACCCCACACTTCGGCGACGCCCTTCGTGCAGTCGGGGTTCAAGGATGTCAACCCGATCGCCATCTACATGATCCAGGGCGCCAACCCGGCCAACAGCGTACGCTTGAACTTCTATTGCTGGGGCGTCGACCCGCTGGTGCACGTGCACATGACGCTGCAATACTCAGGTCAATTCCTGCCCGGCAGCGCCATCGCCGAAAACAATACCGACAACGGCCACAGCTACAACTCGACCGACAATCCGAACAGCCAGAACATCCTGGAGCTGGAAACCAACGGCAACGGTTCGACTCGCGGCACCGCGATCTTCACCATCGGCTGAAGATCGCTTCACCGACGGGCGGATGCCCGGTCGCTGCTTCAGCAAATCGCGCGATGACCGCCTGCGAGCGGTCATCGTCGCCACGCACCGCAGCCTGCGAGCGCGAACCGGCGTTCGGCCTCATTCCCGGCGATACACCTGCGCCCCCTGCGCCAGGAACTCCGCCGACTTCTCGGCCATCCCGGCCTCCAGCGCGGCGGCCTCGTCCACGCCTTTTTCGGCCGCGTAGTCGCGCACGTCCTGGGTGATCTTCATCGAGCAGAAGTGCGGGCCGCACATGCTGCAGAAATGCGCGAGCTTGTGCGCGTCCTTGGGCAGGGTCTCGTCGTGGAAGGCCTTCGCCCGCTCCGGGTCGAGACCGAGGTGGAACTGGTCTTCCCAGCGGAATTCGAAGCGCGCCTTGGAGAGCGCGTTGTCGCGGACCTGCGCGCCCGGATGGCCCTTGGCGAGATCGGCGGCGTGGGCGGCGATCTTGTAGGCCATGATGCCCTCGCGCACGTCCTCGCGGTTCGGCAGACCGAGGTGCTCCTTCGGCGTGACGTAGCACAGCATCGCGGTGCCG
>JBIJBH010000151.1:0-7730 GCA_044345315.1 Lysobacteraceae bacterium | reverse complement strand
GATGGCCAGCGGGGCGCAGCGCGGTTTCGAGCGCTTCGACGCGGGCGTCGGCATCGTCGCGGACATCGCGCAGGCGTTCGCGCACCCGTTCGATCGCGCGCGCGAAGCGCTCGGGCTGCAGCGGTTTGAGCAGGTAATCGACCGCGCCGGCCTCGAACGCGCGCACCGCGTATTCGTCGTAGGCGGTGGTGAACACGACCATCGACTTCGCGGCCACCGCGGCGCGGGCCACGTCCAGCCCGCTGACGCCGGGCATGCGGATGTCGAGGAAACAGAGGTCCGGCCGATGCGCGGCGATCGCTTCCATCGCGGCGATCCCATCCTCGCATTCGGCAACCACCCGCAATTCCGGCCAGGCCACGCCGAGCATCGCGCGCAGCGCGTGGCGCAGCGGGGCTTCGTCCTCGGCGAGGATCGCGACGACATCGCCGCTCATGCGAGCACTCCCGCCTTCGGCACGCCGAGCTGCGCATCTTCCAGCGGAATGCGCAGTTCGGCGCGCGCGCCGCTGCCCGGCGCGCTGGTCAGCGCGAACGCGGCGCGGCCGGCGTAACGCGTCTCCAGCTGCGCGCGCACGTTGGCGAGGCCGAGACCGCCGCCGACGCCGGGCTGCAGGCCGATGCCGTCGTCGGTCACCGCCACCGTCAGCGCATCGGCCTCGCGCGCGGCGGACATCACGATCCGTCCTGGCCCACGTTTGGGTTCGATCCCGTGCTTGACCGCATTCTCGACCAGGCTGATCAGCAGCAGCGGCGGGAACGGCAATGCGCGCAGCTCCGGACCGGCCTCGATCGCGTACTGCAGGCGTCCGGCGGTGCGCAGACGCATCAGTTCGAGATAACTCGCGCACAGGTCGAGCTGCTGACCGAGCGTGGAATGCAGCGCCTGTTCGCCGTCGCGCAGGCGCGGGATGGTGGCGCGCAGGTAGTCGACCAGCGCATCCAGCGTCGCCTCGGCCTGGGCCGGGTCCTGACGCACCAGCGCGCGCACCGAGGCCAGGGTGTTGAACAGGAAATGCGGCTCGACCTGGGCCTGCAGCACGCCGAGGCGCAGATCGGCCTGTTCTTTCTGCGCGCGCAGTTCGGTCATCGCGCGGCGCTGTTCGGATTCGCGCCAGCGCCGCTGCTCGACGAAGTACGCGCGCAGGGCCACGCCGCCGCCGCAGATCCCGAAGTACACAATGGCCATCACGATCCGCAGCGCGTGGGACAGCGTTTTCTGCAGGTCGCTCAGCTCGGGCGGCTGCAGCAATCCCTTGGTGGTCCCAGAGTCCTTGAGATACGCGATCAGAATCTTGTCGATCGCATCGGCGACCAGATAGGCCAGGCCCATGCCGGCGAGCACCGCGAACACCACCAGCCAGCGCTCGCGCGCCAGCGGCATGCGCAGCGAGCGCACCAGCGTCGCCAGCAGCGGACCGAAGAAGCACACCGCCATGATCGACAGCAGCGCGAGCCCCGTGGCGGTGAAACCGATCCTGGCGCTGCCGCTGATCAGCGCGTAACCGAAGCCCGAGACCATGCTGAAGGGCACGATCGGAATCGCGAACCGCCAGGCGCGGCCGCCCAGCCAGGACCAGCCGAAGACCGGATAACGCAGATAACCAGTGACGAAATTGCCGCCGCCGATCGCGACGTCGTCGGGCAATCTGCTATTCAGCGGATAGGGGCTTGCGTTGGTCATGACGCAATCTCAGAAACGAAGCAGTCCGCGGAGCGAGGGCAGCGACAGGCGGGGCGGATCGATCGCGAAGCGGGTCGCGTCGCGCGCGCCATCATGCGCGAAGCCGATGCGGAAGCCCAGCGCCTCGGCGACCGCCTCGTAGCGCGCGGCGGCCTGCAGCGGATCGACCACGCGCAGGGCCATCCGGATCTGCCACCAGCCGCGGCCGAGATCGGTATCGAAGGCCAGCGCCGGCGCATCCGAGCCGACCTGCGCATCGACCGTGCACGCGGCGCACGCGGTCGCCGCGGCCTGCGCCGGCGCGCGGGTGGCGAGCGTGGGAATGAACAGGCTGGCGGTGTACAGCAGGATGGCGAGGAGAGCGGGATAAGTCGCGATGCCCATGGTGACTCCGGTACGGTCCGACGTGGGAGGACACGTACAGGCTGCCGCGCCCGGCGGGAAGCCGCCGGGGTTTGCGACGAACCCCGGGTTTCGGGGGATGAACCGCGGCCGGGGGCGGATCAGGCCTTCAACAGCCGCCCCAGCGCGGCGGCATACCCCGCCGCGACGGCCTCGCGGTCGCGGTGGCGGCCGGCGGTCACAAGCTCGCGGCCGGCGACGACGACCCGGTCGACGGCCGGGCGATTGCCGCTGAAGATCCAGCGGTCGACGCGGTCGTTGTCGGTGGCGCCGAGCAGCTGCGGCGCGGTGGGGTCGAGGGCGATGCGGTCTTCGGCCAGGGCCGGGTCGGGGAAGCCGGTGGCGGGGGCGGCGCTGGCGCGGACGCCGGCGAGCAGGGTGTCGCCGACGCTGGGCGCGTCCGCGCTGGCGGCGATGTTGCGGTGGCGGGTGATCAGGCGCTGGCCATATTCCAGCCAGCGCAGTTCCTCGACCGGGGAGACCGAAATATGCGAATCCGAGCCGATGCCCCAGCGGCCGTCAGCGTCGAGGTAGTCGCGCAGCGGGAACAGGCCGTCGCCGAGGTTGGCCTCGGTGGTCGGGCACAGGGCCACGGTGGCGCCGCGGTCGGCGATGCCGACGATCTCGTCCACTTCCAGATGGGTGGCGTGGACCAGGGTCCAGCGCGCGTCGACCTCGGCATGATCGAGCAGCCAGCGCACCGGGCGCTCGCCGCGCATCGCCAGGCAGTCCTGGACCTCGCCGATCTGCTCGGCGATGTGGATGTGGATGCGGGCATCGGCCGGCAGTGCGGCGAGGACGCGGCGCATCGCCTGCTGCGGCACCGCGCGCAGGCTGTGCAGGGCGCAGCCGACGCGGAGCGTCTCGTCCTGCTCGGCGCGCAGGGTCTCGAACAGGCGCAGATAGGCATCGACGGTGTGGCCGAAGCGGCGCTGGCGTTCGTTCAATTCGCGGCCGTCGAAGCCGCCGGTCATGTACAGCACCGGCAGCAGGGTCAGGCGGATGCCGGTGTCGCGCGCGGCGGCGATCAGCGCCCGCGACATCGCCGCGGGATCGGCGTAGGGCATGCCGTCGGGCGCGTGGTGCAGATAGTGGAATTCGCAGACCGTGGTGTAGCCGGCCTCCAGCATCTCCACGTACAGCTGCGCGGCGACCGCGCGCAGGGTGTCGGGATCGAAGCGCGCGGCCATCCGGTACATGGTCTCGCGCCAGGTCCAGAACGAGTCGGACGGGTCGGTCATGCGCTCGGCGAGACCGGCCATGGCGCGCTGGAAGGCGTGGGAGTGGAGGTTGGCGATGCCGGGCAGCGTTGCGCGGGCGTCGGCGGGGGCGGTGGGCGTGTGCATCCGGGGATTGTCGCAGAGGACGCGGGGTCGGACAGGTCGCGCGGAAAGCGAATCCCCCCGTCATCGCTGCGCGATGTCGGCCCCCTTTTCCAAAGGGGGCAACAGCGTGGGGCCACATGGGCGCGCGCGGGGCGGAAGCCGTGGGCGGCGATGCGGCAGCGGCCCGGAAGCGGCGGCGGTGTGAGCCGGCGGGCTACACTGCGCGGCGTCTCCCCTGCGTGCCCGGATCATGTCGGCGTTGGCTGGAATCAAGGTGCTGGATCTCTCGCGCGTGCTGGCCGGGCCGTGGTGCGGCATGACCCTCGCCGATCTCGGCGCCGACGTGATCAAGATCGAGCCGATCGAGGGCGACGACACCCGCAGCTACGGGCCGCCGTTCCGCGGCGACATCTCGGCGTATTTCGCCAGCGCCAACCGCGGCAAGCGTTCGATCGCGATGCATCTGCGCCATCCGCAGGCGCGGCCGCTGCTGGAGGCGCTGATCCGCGAGGCCGATGTGCTGATCGAGAATTTCCGCACCGGCGCGGCGGAGCGGCTGGGCCTCGACCCGGCGACCACGCGCGCGCTGAACCCGCGGCTGATCCATTGCGCGATCTCCGGCTACGGCCGCAGCGGGCCGGATGCGCAGCGTCCCGGCTACGACCTCGCGGTGCAGGCGGAATCGGGGCTGATGGCGATCACCGGGCCGGTCGACGGCCCCGCGAGCAAGGTCGGCGTCGCCACCGCGGACCTCACCACCGGGCTCAACGCGACGATCGCGATCCTCGCCGCCCTGCTCCAGCGCGAGCGCAGCGGCGAAGGCCAAGCCATCGAGCTGAGTCTGTTCGACAGTCAGCTGCAGGCGCTGGCGAACGTGGTCTGCAGCGTGCTGTTCACCGGCGAGGACGCGCGCCGCTGCGGCAATGCGCACGCGACGATCGTGCCCTATCAGAGCTTCGCCGCGCGCGACGGCGCGTTCGTGATCGCCTGCGGCAGCGATGCGCTGTGGGAGCGGCTGTGCGCCCTGATCGGCCGGCCGGAGTGGCGCGACGATCCGCGCTGCGCCACCAACCCGGCGCGGGTCGCGCATCGCGACTGGCTGGTGCCGGAACTCGAACGCATCTTCGCGACCGACACCGCCGCGGTCTGGGTCGAACGCTGCGAGGCGGCCGGCATTCCGTCAGGGCCGGTGCAGGGCGTGCACGATGCGGCGTTCGGCGCGCTCGCGACCGCGCGCGGTCTGCGCATCGAGGACGACGGCATCCCGATGATCGCCAGTCCGCTGCGGATGTCGGCCTCGCCGACGGTGCCGCCGCGACGGCCACCGCATCTGGGCGAACACGCCGACGCGATCTGCGCCGCGCACGGCTTCGATGCGGCGACGCTGCGCGCGGCGGGGGCGATCGCATGAGTGCGCTGGCGCTCCCAAGCGCATGTCTCGACCCGCAAGGCGCCGACGCATCATGAGCCGAGACGACATCGCCAGCGAATACGAGCGGCTGTTGCGTTATCTGAAATACACGCTGCATGAGCTTCCGACGGGTGTGCTCTACGATGCGGACGGCGCGGACGAGGCGCAATGCCGCGAGCTGATGCGGGAGACCGATCGACTGGAAGCGCTCGCCCAGGCGCTGGGTATCGACATCTCCGCATTCATCGCCGCCTGCCGGTGGCACTACGAGCGGTATCCGCACTACTTGAGCCGGCATCGGCATTTCGGCAACTACGCCGCGTACATGCAGAAGCATGGCGCACCGGACATCGGATCCACCTGACGAAGGCGAAGCGACGGGAGCGACGTGGACACTCGACATCGCGATGCATATGACGGCCTGCTCCTCGGCGCGCACCTCGCGACGCTGGATGGCGATGCGCCTTACGGCGCGATCGAGGACGGCGCGCTCGGCTGGAAGGACGGTCTGCTGACCTTCGTCGGGCCGCGCGCCGCATTGCCGGGCGCGCCGGATTCGCTGGCGCGCGAGGTGATCGACGCCGGCGGCGGCTGGATCACGCCGGGGCTGATCGACTGCCACACCCATCTGGTGTTCGCCGGAGACCGCGCCGGGGAATTCGAACTGCGCCTGCAGGGCGCGAGCTACGAGGCGATCGCACGCGCCGGCGGCGGCATCCTGTCGACGGTGCGCGCGGTGCGCGCCGCGGACGAGGACGCGCTGTTCGCCGAATCGCTGCCGCGGGCGCAGACCCTGCTGCGCGAAGGCGCGACCACGCTGGAGATCAAGTCCGGCTACGGTCTGGACTTCGACAACGAACGCAAGATGCTGCGGGTCGCGCGGCGGATCGGCGACGCGCTCGGCATCACGGTGCGCACGACGTTCCTCGGTGCGCACGCGCTGCCGCCGGAATTCGCCGGCCGCGCCGACGACTACATCGACGCGGCGATCGGCTGGCTGCCGCGGCTGCAGGCCGAAGGTCTGGTCGATGCGGTCGACGCCTTCTGCGAGGGCATCGGGTTCAGTCCGGCGCAGACCCGGCGCATGTTCGAGGCCGCGCGCGTGCTGGGCCTGCCGGTGAAACTGCATGCCGATCAATTGAGCGATCTCGGCGGCGCCGCGCTGACCGCCGAATTCGGCGGGCTCTCCGCCGATCACGTCGAATACACCAGCGAGGACGCGGTGCGCGCGATGGCCGCCGCCGGCACCGTCGCGGTGCTGCTGCCGGGGGCCTTCCACTGCCTGCGCGAGACGCAGTTGCCGCCGATCGACGCCTTCCGCGCCCACGGCGTGGCGATGGCGGTCGCCACCGACTGCAATCCCGGCACCGCGCCGCTGCTGTCGCTGCGCGAGGCGATGGCGCTGGCCTGCACGCATTTCCGGCTGACCCCGGAAGAAGCGCTCCGCGGGGCCACCGTGCACGCCGCGCACGCGATGGGGCTGACCGACCGCGGCGCACTGCGCCCCGGACAGCGCGCGGACTTCGTACACTGGCCCGTCCGCCGCCCGGCCGAACTGTGCTACTGGCTGGGCGGGCTGCCGCCGACGCGGGTCTTCGTCGGCGGTCGTCCCCGCCCCTGAGCGCGCCGCGCAAGGAGTCGCCCATGTCCGTCCCGCGCACCTGCCTCATCGCTCGTCTTTCGGCCGCGCTCGCCGTCGCGCTCGCGCTGTCCTCGGTCGCCGCCGCGCAGGCCACGCCCGAGGCGCGCCGACTGGCCGAAGACGCGGTGATCGTCGACACCCACATCGACTCGCCCAGCCTGCTGCTCAAGCAATGGAAGGATCTGGCCGAGGCCCAGGACCGCGATTTCGATTTCCCGAAAGCGCGCGCCGGCGGTCTCGACGTCGCGTTCATGTCGATCTACACCTCGGCCGGGCAGGACGCCGACGGCAGCGCCTGGGATCTGGCCAACCGCATGATCGACGCGGTCGAGAAAACCGCGAACGACAATCCCGACAAGTTCGCCCTGCTGCGCTCGCCGCGCGATGTCGAGGCCCTGCGTCGGCTCGGCCTGGTGCTGCTGCCGATGGGCATGGAGAACGGCGCGCCGCTCGGCGACGATCTCGGCCGAGTGAAGCATTTCTTCGACCGCGGCGTGCGCTACATCACCCTCGCCCACAGCGCCAACAACCGGATCGCCGATTCCTCCTACGCCCGCGAAAAACGCTGGGACGGGATCAGCCCGTTCGGCCGCGAGGTGATCGCGGAAATGAACCGGCTGGGGATGATGATCGACGTCTCGCATCTGTCCGACGATGCGGTCGCGCAGGCGGTGCAGCTCAGCCGCACGCCGGTGGTCGCGACCCATTCGGCGCTGCGCCATTTCACCCCGGGCTTCGAACGCAACCTCAGCGACGAACTTGCGAAGGCGATCGCGGCGAAGGGCGGCGTGATCCAGATTCCGTTCGGCAACGCCTTCGTCGACCCGGCTTCGGCGGCGCAGACGCTGGCCTACTTCGAGGCCCACGCCGCGTTCGAACGCGACCGCGCCGCCGGACTGACGACGAAGACGATGGCCGAGTTCGACGACGAATGGGACCGCACCCATCCGCCGCTGCCGGTGAAGATCGACGCGGTGCTCGATCAGATCGACTACGGCGTGAAACTGGTCGGCATCGACCACATCGGCATCGGCTCGGATTTCGACGGCGTCGGCGACGCCCTGCCCGAGGGCCTGAAGACCGCCGCCGACTTCCCCAATCTCATCGCCGGCCTGCAGGCGCGCGGCTATTCCGAGGCCGACATCCGCAAGATCCTCGGCGGCAACCTGCTGCGGGTCTGGCGCCGGGTCGAAGCGCACGCCGCGCGTGCGGCGCGGGGGAAGTGAGCCCGTGTTCGATTTCCTGCGTCGTCTGACCGGTTCCGGAC
>JBIJBH010000150.1:0-7755 GCA_044345315.1 Lysobacteraceae bacterium | reverse complement strand
TCCAGGAAGTCTCCGGTGGTCTCGACATCCTCAACATCAACGGCATCGAGATCCAGTCGCGCGCCTACATCGGTCGCTTCAACTTCAAGGGCCCGGACCAGCAGAAGATGGTCGGCAGCCTGTCGGGCGGCGAACGCGGCCGCCTGCATCTGGCCAAGACCCTGCTGCAGGGCGGCAACGTGCTGCTGCTCGACGAACCCTCGAACGACCTCGACATCGAAACCCTGCGCGCGCTGGAAGACGCGCTGCTGGAGTTCCCGGGCAACACCTTCGTGATCTCGCACGACCGCTGGTTCCTGGACCGCATCGCGACCCACATCCTCGCCTTCGAAGGCGACTCGCACGTCGAGTTCTTCCAGGGCAACTACCGCGAATACGAAGAGGACAAGAAGCGTCGCCTCGGCGAGGAAGGCGCGAAGCCGCACCGGCTGAAGTTCAAGGCGCTGAAGTGACCGCACGTCCGATCTGCGCCGGCCTGCTGTGCGCGAGCGCGCTGGCGCTCGCGGCCTGCTCGGGACAGTCGATGCTGTTCAGCGGCAAGGCCGTCAGCAGCACGGGCCAGCCTGCGGCCGGCGCGGATGTCGAGATCGCGTTCGAGAGCGAAGGCGGCGATCTCCGGCGGTATCGCACCCGGGTCGACGGGAACGGATGTTTCGCGCAGGAGATCCGTGTCGCCCCGTGGGCGTCGCTTGCCGAGGGCTCTGTCTCCACGCAGGTGCGCCATCCGGAATACGGTCGCGCGACGATGGAAATCCGGGTTGCGGACATCGAGCCCGACAGCTTCATCCTCGTCGTTCTGCCGGAAAACGACGGTCCGAATCCGCAGCCCGCGGCGTCCTGCACGACCATGACGCCGCCCGCAGATGCGGCTGCCCGGCCTGCGGCCCGATGACGGTCTTCGGGCCATCGGCGCGGCGCACGCAATCCCCGGACCGGCCGCTCCTGGCGATACCGGAATCGTGGCGAAGATCACCCAATCGCCGCCAAGAATATCGACAGGCGTCATGACCCGAACCGAGCGAGTCTGAAACCATGGCCGACACTCCGAACCGGGATACGCCCGCACCGATGCGCAGCTTCATGGACCGCCTGCGGGACCGCTGGGAACACGCCGACACCCTGGTCTGCGTCGGCCTCGATCCGGAGCCGGCGAAGTTCCCGGCGCGCTTCGCCCACGACCCGGACGCGATCTTCCATTTCTGCCGGGACATCGTCGACGCCACCGCGCCCTACGTCTGCGCGTTCAAGCCGCAGATCGCGCACTTCGCCGCCGCGCACGCAGAAGAAGCGCTGCGGATGCTGATCCTGCACATCGGCTTCCGCCATCCGGGCATCCCGGTGATCCTCGACAGCAAGCGCGGCGACATCGGCAGCACAGCGCAGCATTACGCCAGCGAGGCCTTCGACCGCTACGGCGCGGACGCGGTGACCGTGAACCCGTATCTGGGGCGCGACTCGGTGCAACCTTTTCTCGACCGCGCCGACAAGGGCGTGGTGATCCTGTGCCGCACCAGCAACGCCGGCGCCGGCGATCTGCAGGACATGACCATCGCCGGTCGCCCGCTGTACCAGCACGTCGCCGAGAAGATCGCGCGCGACTGGAACGAACACGGCAACTGCGCGCTGGTGGTCGGTGCGACCTGGCCGGAACAACTGCGCGAAGTGCGCACGATCGTCGGCGACGTGCCGTTCCTGGTGCCCGGCGTCGGCGCCCAGGGCGGCGATGTCGAAGCGGTGGTCAAGAACGCGCGCAGCCGCGACGGCACCGGCCTGATCGTCAGCTCGTCGCGGGCGATCCTCTACGCCTCCAATGGCGACGATTACGCGCAGGCCGCCGCCGCAGCCGCGCGCGACCTGCGCGATCAGATCAACCGGCACCGCTGAGTCGCGGCACCGCCGAGTCGCGCACGAACGTTCCGAGACGCATTTCGCGCTCCCGGCACGCTCGCGGTGCGCGCATGCCGGGCATCGTGCTGCAATCGCGCCATCGACTCGATGGAGTGCGGACATGCGGATCTTCGCGGAGGGGCGGATCGCCCCGTGGGCCCTCGCCGCCGGCCTCGCGGCGCTGCTCGTCGTCGGCGTTGCCTCGCGGCGCGGCGAACCGGTCGACCCGGCCGGACCGACCGCGTCGGCGGACGCTCCGCGCCTGCGCGGCGCGCCGTCCCCGGCATCGCCCGCGCGGATCGCGGCGGCGCCCGCCGAAGCCGCGACCCGTCCGCGCATCCGCAGCCGGCCGCAGCCCTGGCAACTGGCGAGCTCCCGCCCCGATCGCTGCAGCGCCGCGGCATCGGGCATGGGGTCCCCATCGCGCCTCGACTCGCAGACGGCGAGCTATCTCGGCAGCGGCGCCACCGACACGATCAACGCGGTCGAGATCGCCGCCGACTGCAGCGTCCTGGTGGCGGGCCGCCTCGCTCAGGCGGCCGGCGCCGCCGCACCGGCGCCGCTGGTGCCGGGCGTCGCCGCGACCACCGGGGTGCTCGCCGAACTGGTCCAGGAAGGCCGCAGCCTGCGCCGCCAGCGCGGCTTCGGCGCCGTCGTCAACGACCTCGCCACCAACGCCGGCGACGCGGTGCTGGTCGGCGGCGACGCCGGTCTGGCCAGCCTCGGCGCAGATCTGCAGACCGTGCGCTGGCATCGCACCGATCTCGGCGCCGCGACCCGGGTCGCGCTGGCCGACGACGGCACGGCGGCGGCGCTGTTCGGCAAGACCCTGCGCATCTTCGACGCCCAGGGCGCGACCCTGGCCAGCCTGGCGTTCGGCGACTCCGCGGTGAACGACGTGGCGATCGACGCCAGCGGCGTGTACGTCACCGGATTCGCCCAGCGCGACGGCGGCCCGTGCTCGCAGCTGCAGGTCGCCTGGGTGCGGGCCTTCACCCGCACCGGCACAGAGCGCTGGAAAGCCTGGGACTGGACCCATGCTCAGGCCGCCGCGACCAGTTCGTCCTGCGCCGATTCGCGCGGGATGCGGATCGCCACCGGGCGCGACGGCGGCCTCTACTTCGCGGCGGAGTCGGCCGGCGGCAACACCATCTTCCGCTTCCAGAGCCGCGACCTGGCGGCTGCGGCGCCGAACGTCGCCACCGACGCCTTCAACACCGGCTACAACACCGCCTCGAACCACATCACCTACATCGCACGGCTCGATCCGGCCGACGGCCGGGTGCTGAGCGGCCAGTTGATCCTCTCGCGGTTGAGCGACGGCAAGGGCAACACCATCCGCCCGCGCGCGATCGACGCCGACGAGCAGGGCCGCGTCTATGTCGCGGGCGTCTCCGCCTGCTGCACCCAGAACCGCAGCGCACTCACGTTCAACAGCACGACGCTCGCCGCCTACGCCGGAGGCGATCCGTTCGTGCTGGTGCTGTCGCCGGATCTGCGCACGCGCCTGCTGTGGTTCTCGGCGGCGAACGGCGGCAAGGGCGAGGCGCTGGGGGTCGCGGCCTCGCGCGGGCTCGCGGTGCTGGCGAGCCGCGCCGACGCGGCGCCGATGACCCTCGACCGCGCGGTGCAGGCGACCCGACCCGCCACGGCGACCAGCAGCGGCCACGTGCTGAGCTGGTCGGTGGCGACGCCTTGACGCGGGCGCCGATGCGCGTCCCCCATCGGCTCAGTGCGCGTCGCGCGGCACCGGCACGACCGGCCGCTCCTCGCGCAGGACGATCAGCCCATCCAGCACCTCGGCCCACGGCGCGGCGTGGACCCTGCGGTAATTGATCGGGCGCGCGGCGATCGTGCCCAGGCGCTTCAGCGCCCTGCGGTCGAGATAACGCAGACCGGCGCCGTCCGCCAGCGAGCGCGCCTCCAGCGACGCGGCGTCGACCGGCGGCAGCGGATTGGGCGAACCGCCGGCGCCGGGATTGCCGAACGCGCCCGAGAGCGCAGTGAAGCCGACGACCGCGGCGCGGTCGCCGAACGCGGCGTGCACATGCGCCCCCAGCGGCCGCATCGGCGGGGCGATGCCGTCCAGACGCTTGGCCGCGTGCACGGTGGCGCACCAGACCACCAGCTTCGTGCCGCGCGGCCAGCGCGCGCGGTGCCACTGCAGCAGCTCGAACATGCCCAGATCGCGCATGTCGCCGTCGCCGGTCATGGCCATGTCCAGATAGCGCGCGTAGGCAGCGGACATCGCGGCGAGCGCGTCGTCGTTCGCCGGCACCGCGGCGCGCACCGCATCGCTGCAGGCGCGCAGGCGCGCCTGCTCGGCCGCATCGAGAGGATGCGTATCGTCGTAGCGCCAGCCGTTGTGGCGGTCGAAGGTCTCGCGGCAGGCCGCGCGCCGTGCGGGATCGAGCGCCGACGCCAGCGCCGCGCCGAGCGCGTCCCGCGCATAACGACCGCTGACGCCGCCGACCTGCGGATCGATGCCGCCCACGCGCAGCCGCCCGGCCAGACTTTCGCGATGCAGGAAGGCGAACAGCGGCCGCGCCTGCTCCGCGCGCGACCACAGCGGACCGATCGCATCGCGCAGCTCGCGTTCGGTCGCGGTGCCGGCGTCGATCGCGCGGGCGTGAGCGAGCAGATCGTAGAACTGGCTTTCGAACAGCACCGCGCCGAAACCGCAGCGGGCGGTCAGCCGCTTCAGGATCTCGGTCTTGACCTCCAGGGTGCGCCCGCCGCCGTGGCTGGCGTCTTCGCCGAGCAGGACGACCTCGCGCCGGCACAGATCGCGGACCGCGCGTTCGATCTCGGCGCGCTCGCGGCGGTCGAACGGCGCCGCTTCCGTCACCGGCGTCGCGGCCGCGCGGGCGCAGACCGCGAGCAGCAGCGCGCACCGCGCGACGGCGGCGACGCGACGCGTCATCGCAGCAGCGCGCGAAGGGCCGCGAACGGGAATCGCGCCCAGATCATCGCGTGGACGCAGACGCGCAGCAGCGGATGCCTGCGCGGGGCCTCGAACTTGCGGAAATACCGCGCCAGCCCGCGATGCTTGTGCCATTCGACGAACAGCGGCCGGCGGCGACCGGACACGCCCCGGATATGCACGACACGCACGTCATTGGCGACCGCGACCCAGGCGCCGGCCTCGCGCGCGCGACGGCACAGGTCGAGATCCTCGGCGTGCAATCGATACGCCTGATCGAAGCCGCCGATCCGCGCGAACAGCGTGCGCGGCATCAGCATCAGCGCGCCGGACACCGCGTCCACCGGCTGCAGCGTCGACGCATCGTCCGGCGGAATCTCGAGCCGGCGCGCGGCGGCGCTGCGCAGCATGCGCGCGAACTCCGGATCGACGCGGCGCGCGGCGCCGTCGCGCACGCCGGCCTCGTCGACCAGATCGGCGCCGAGCAGGGTCTCGCCGCCGCGGGCCTGCGCATGCGCGCGCAGCCGGGCGAGGCTGTCGGGCTCGACCAGACAGTCGGGATTGACGAAGGCCAGCCACGGCGCATCGCTGGCGCCGGCGCCCTGGTTGCAGGCGACCGCGAAGCCGGGATTGTCGGGATTGGCGACGAAGCGCACGCGCGGATCGGCCAGCGCATGGCGCTGCACGATCGCGAGGGTGTCGTCGTCGGAAGCGTTGTCGATCACCCGGATCTGGCTCACGCCGTCGGCGGCGCGCAGACGATCGAGACATTCGCCGATGGTCTCCGCGCTGCGGTGGGCGACCACGATCGCGGAGATACCTGCTGCCGAGATGGCGGCGGCGATGCCGGGGCTGGCGTTCATGCCGTCGTCTTTCCGTCGTCCGCGGGCGGCGCGAACAGATCGGGCTGGGTGCGCAGTTCGGCGCCGGCGTGGGCGCGGCCCAGCGCATCGCGCAGTGCATGCAGCGGGTCCTGCATCAGGAACTGCGCCAGCCGCGCATGCCAGCCGGGCCAGCGCGCGGCGAGGGTTTCGATGTCGTCGCCCAGCGGCCGGCCTTCGCCGCGGCGGCCGACGAAGGCGGTCTCGCACAGCACGTTGCGCCAGCCGAGCCCGGCCATGCGCAGCGACAAGTCGATCAAGGCCGCATAGATCGACCCGTAGCTGTCGGTGTCGAGGCCGCCGGCGCGGCGCCGGGCGCTGCCGCGCAGGAACAGCGCGTGCGTCACCGCCGAGGGCAGTTCGGGATGATGCGGCGGCAGCGCGGCGGCGGCGCGCGCCAGCCGCGGCGGGTCGTCCGGGATCGGCAGCACTTCGCCGATCCGCGGCCAGGCCACGGTCTCGCCGGCGTTGCACCAGGGGGTCGCGGTGGCGATCGCCGGATCGCGCGCGGCGCAGGCGGCGAGCTGGGTGGCCCAGCCCGGAAACGGCACCGCGTCGCCGGCGAGCAGCAGCACGTCGGCATCGCCGCAGGCGCGGAGCATGTCGTCCAGATGCGCGGCCTCGCCGATCGGGCGCGGACGTCGGGTGTAGCCGGCTTCCAGCGGCGTGCGCTGCAGCCAGCGTTCGACGATGGCCTGCGCGCGCGGACCGGCCTGGGCGTCGTCGGCCAGCCAGACGCGGGTGCCGGGCGGAGTGCCGGCGTCGAGCGCGGCGAGGCAGGCGTCGAGGGCGTCGTCGTCGACGCCCACCGGCACCAGCACGACGGGCACCGCAGCGGCCGGCAGCGTCATCGCAGTCCGCGCCTCCCCGTCCGCGGCCGCCGCGTCTCAGCGGTGCGGCTGCGGCTCGGGCGGATCGGCCTTCGGCAGCGGCTGCAGGCCGCGGAAGCGACGCGAGTACTCGTCGGTGAGATCGCGCGCGGCGCGCGGATCCTCGACCAGGGTCGGCGTGATCAGGATGATGATCTCGCTGCGGCGCTGGGTGGAACTCTGGCGACCGAACAGCCCGCCGACCACCGGCAGCCGGCTCAGGCCCGGAAAGCCGCTGGAGCCCTTGGTGTCGCTATCGGTGATGAGACCGGCCAGCAACACGGTATCGCCGCTCTGGATCACCGCGCTGGTCTTCATCCGGTTGGTGCTGATGCGCACGTTGCCGTTGTCGTCGGGCTCGCCGCGCGGCGCGCTGACTTCCTGCACCATCTCCACGAACACGGTGCCGTCCTTGGTGACGCGCGGGCGCACCTTGAGGATGGTGCCGGTGTCGAGGTACTGCACCGAACTGGTGCTGTTGTTGTTGCCGAGGATCGGATTGATCGAGACCGTGGTGATCGGAATGCGGTCGCCGACGTTGAGCGTGGCTTCCTGATTGTTGCGGACCATGATCGACGGGGTCTGCAGCAGCTTCACGTCGGTGACCTGATCCAGCGCGGAGATCACCGCCGCGGCGTTGCGGCCGAGGAAGGTCCAGGCCAGGCCCGGATTGGTGCCGCCGGCCGGCTTGATGCTGCCGGCGAGCGTGCTCCAGGTATCGCGACCGACCGCGCTGGGCAGGCCGTTGTCGGTGACCGCGCGCTCGAAGAACCAGTTGACGCCGTAGGACAGGTCGCCGGAGAGATCGACCTGCACCACCTGCGCTTCGATGTGCACCTGCAGCGGCAGCACGTCGAGTTTCTCGATCACGTCGAGGATCGAACGCCAGGCCGAGGCGGTGGAGCGCACCAGCAGGGTGTTGTTCTCCTCGATCGCGCTGATCGCGACCTTGTCGCCGCCGACTTCGAGGGTGACGCTGCCGCCTCCGCCGCCCTGCGACGGGCCGAGCGACAGCGAGCCGCCGCCGAGACCGCCACCGCCGCCGGGGCCGGACGTCGAACCGCCGCCCAGTTCGCTGCCGCCGTCCTTGCCGAGGTCGCCGCCGCCGCCGATCATCCCGACCTGGGCGCCCGGAATCAGCGAGAAATTGCCGCCTTCGGAGCCGCCGGAACGACCGCCGCCGCCGAACACTTCG
>JBIJBH010000003.1:0-24199 GCA_044345315.1 Lysobacteraceae bacterium | reverse complement strand
CACGCAGCAGCCCTCGTCGCTGGTAGTAGCGAACGGTCTCGACATGTACGCCTGCCGCTGCCGCCAGGCGACCGATCGTCATTGAATGAGCTGCCATCGCTTGACTCCGTACCTTGGTACAGAGATTACCATCCTTTCATGAAGCCGCCCGCGCCCCGCACGACGCTCGTCCCGCTCATTGGCGCCGCCATCGCGTCCTTGGGAGCCTCGACCTGCTGCGTCTTGCCGTTGGTACTGGTCCTGCTTGGGGTGAGCGGCGCATGGATCGCCAATCTCACCGCGCTGGAGGCCTGGCGCCCCTGGTTCAGCACGATTGTGCTGGTCTGTCTGGCTTGGGCGTTCTGGGCCTCTTATGGGCCAGCATCACGCTGTCGCGACGACGGCGCCTGCGCCGATGCGGCTCGACTGAGGCGTCGCCGTCGCTGGCTGTGGGTCGCCACAGGCGCGATTGTTCTGCTGTTGTTGTTCCCGTACTACATCGGCTGGTTTTTTTAGGGGGTTCCCGTGCGCAATCTCTTCCTCGGTTTGATCCTCACGGCATGGATCGCCGTCGCTTACGCGGCGACGCCGAGACAGGCCGTCTTTCGCGTCGAGAACATGACCTGTCCGACATGCAGCATCACGATCCAAAAGGCGCTGGACAAGGTGCCTGGCGTCACTGCCAAACGTGTGGATGCCCGCAGCGCCACGGTGACCGTTCGCTTCGATCCCGAACGCACCAACCCGGTGGCCATCGCGAAGATCATCACCGACGCCGGTTTTCCCGCAACCGCGATAACGAGCAAGCACGGTGACTGAGCTGCAATTGCAAAGCACGCTGACGTGCCCGGCCTGCGGACATCAGGCGGTCGAAACCATGCCGACCACGGCGTGCCAGTTCTTCTACGAATGCCTGGCCTGCGGCACGCTGCTGCGACCCAAGTCGGGCGATTGTTGCGTGTTCTGTTCCTATGGCACGGTGCCATGCCCGCCCATCCAGCAGCACAGTCCCTGCTGCAACCCACCGGGTTGATCCGGACTCGACCCGCCATGACCAGCACGCGGAACACCCCGCGCTCCTGGTCACTGCGCCTGGATGACGGCATTGCGTATTGCCGCCATCCGTTCCGGAACTATTTGGCCGGCTCGATCCGGGTAATCGTCGCCGCCATGCCTTCTGCCGTGAACTCGAATCGCACGGATTGACCGGGCTGCACGGACGCGATCTGCTCGGGCGTTGCCTTGAAGCCCATCGTCATCGCGGGCCAGCCCAGCGCATCGATCGGGCCATGCGCGAGCGTGATCTTGCCCGCGCCCGCGTCGACGGATTCGACGATGCCGGACGCGGACGCGGTTTTGGCGGTCTGCGTCATCGCATCCGCAGCCGCTTTGGGCGGTGCCGCCATCGCCGCGTGTTCGGCAGCAGGCATCGCCATGTCGCTGGCGGTGCTCGCGTCCTTGGCGGCAGCGTCCTCGCTGCCAGGTGTTTGCGAACAGGCCGCCAGCAGCAGCGTGGCAAGAGTGCAGGGAATGAACGTCGGTTTCATCTGGGTTTCCTTGAGTGGGTTGATGAAGTAGAGACAACAGGAATGACGGCAGCGCCTTCCGCGCTGTCGCCATCGGCAGACGGCGATTTCACTTGCGAACTTCGTCCTGGCGACGCGCTTTTCCTTTGATCAGTGTGGCCGCAACGCAGGCACCGGATCGATCGTCGCCGATCCGCGCCACACCGACGGTGCGCTTGCGGAACGTCGGGCCGGATTTTTGGCTGCCCACGTGCATGCGGCGGACAATGCGCACGGCTTCGCCAGCCGCCGGCTGTGCGGCCTGTGAATCGAAGCATAGTTGCAAGGACTCGCCGGACGCTTCGGCGACATGACCGAGCCGTTCCCCTGCCGACAGCGTGCCGGACACGCTCAGCGTCCCGATCAGGATCGCCAAGGCCGCGATGTGGGAAGTGCGTTTCATGAGGAGTCTCCTGTGTGGTGTTGAGGTGAGCGGACCCACGCGCCGCTCACGTCGCGGTGCCCGCCGGCGATGTGGCGGGCGAAGTACGGGATAAGGCTCGCCCGCGCAGCAGGCGATACGCCGCGGGAATCACCAGCATGGACAGCAACGGCGCGGTGACCATGCCGCCGAGCATCGGCGCGGCGATGCGCTGCATGACTTCCGAGCCGGCGCCCGAACCGATGAACAGCGGGAACAGGCCGGCGAGGATCACGGCCACGGTCATCGCCTTGGGGCGCACGCGCTGCACCGCGCCTTCGCGGATCGCGGCCTCCAGCGTGTCGAGGCTGGCGGGCTCCCCCGCGGCCAGTCGATGCTCCCAGGCGTGGCGCAGGTAGAGCAGCATGATCACGCCGAACTCGGCGGCCACGCCGCCGAGCGCGATGAAGCCGATCAGCGTCGCGACCGAGACCGCATGGCCCAGTGTCCAGATCAGCCACAGCCCGCCGACCAGCGCCAGCGGCAGGCTGAGCAGGATGATGGTGGCCTCGCCTGCGCTGCGGAACACGCCCCAGATCAGCAGGACGATGATCGCCAGCGCCGCCGGCACCACCCACCGCAGTCGCGCCAGGGCACGCTGCAGATATTCGTACTGACCGGACCAGGCGATCCCGTAGCCCGGCGGCAAGCGCACCTGCGCGGCGACCGCGCCCTGCAGATCCTCGACCACCGAACCCAGATCGCGACCGGCCACATCGACGTAGACATAGCCGACCAGCCGGCCGTTGTCGCTCCTGAGCATCGGCGGTCCCGGGCTGAGCGAGAGATCGGCGACCTGCTCCAAGGTCAGTTGCGCGCCACCGGAGGCGACGACCGGCAACTGCATCAGCGCGGACAACGAGTCGCGCGCGCCGCGCGGGTAGCGCAACACGATGGGATAGCGTTCGCGGCCCTCGATGGTCTCGCCGATGGGATCGCCACCGACCACGGTCGCGATCAGCCTCTGCACCTCGGCCTGAGTCACGCCGTAGCGCGCCGCGACGTCCGGTCGAATGCGCACATCGACATAGCGACCGCCGCTCACCCGTTCGGCCAGCGCGGAATTCACACCGGGCACGGTCTTCGCGACACGCTCGACCTCTGTGCTCAATCGCGCGATCTCCTCGATCTGCGGTCCAGACACCTTGATGCCGATCGGACTCTTGATCCCGGTGGCGAGCATGTCGATGCGGTTGCGGATCGGCGGCACCCACAGGTTCGTCAGGCCCGGCACCTTCACCGCAGCATCGAGTTCGGCGCGCAGCTTTTCCGGGGTCATGCCCGGCCGCCATTGATCGCGCGGCTTGAAGGTCACCGTCGTCTCGAACATCTCGACCGGCGCCGGGTCGGTCGCGGTTTCGGCGCGCCCCGCCTTGCCGAACACGTGCGCCACCTCGGGGACGGTCTTGATCATCCGGTCGGAGAGCTGCAGCAATTGCCGGGCCTTGTCCGCCGACAGCCCCGGCAGCGCGGTGGGCATGTACAGCAGCGTGCCTTCTTCCATGGGCGGCATGAACTCGCTGCCGATGCGGGCATAGGGGATGGCGGTCAACGCAAGCAGCACGGCACTCGATGCCAGCGTCAGACGCGGATGACGCAGCACCGCATCCAGCACCGGACGGTAGACGGCGATCAGCACGCGATTGATCGGATTCTCCCGCTCCGGCCGGATGCGCCCCCGGATCAGGTAGCCCATCAGCACCGGAATCAGCGTGATCGACAAACCGGCTGCCGCCGCCATCGCGTAGGTCTTGGTGTAAGCCAGCGGCGAGAACAGCCGCCCTTCCTGCGCCTGCAGCGCGAACACCGGCACGAACGACAATGTGATCACCAGCAGGCTGGCGAACAGCGCCGGGCCGACTTCGCTGGCCGCGTCCGCCATCAACCGCCAGCGCGCCTCGCCCTGCGGTTCCTCGCCGTGTTCCTCGCGCCAATGCTCCAGATGCTTGTGCGCGTTCTCGATCATGACGATGGCCGCATCGACCATCGCGCCGATCGCGATCGCGATGCCGCCGAGCGACAGCAGGTTGGCGGTGATGCCCTGTGCGTGCATCACGATGAACGCGATCAGCACGCCGAGCGGCAGGGTAATGACCGCGACCAGCGCCGAACGCAGATGCCACAGGAACACGACGCAGACCAGCGCCACGACCAGGAATTCCTCGCCGAGCTTGTGCGTGAGATTGCGTACCGCATCCAAGATCAGTTCGGAACGATCGTAGACCGGGACGACTTCCACGCCTTTCGGCAAGCTGGCCTGCAGCGCCTTCAGTCGCGCCTTGACGTTCTCGATCGCGGTCAACGCATCCTTGCCGGTGCGCAGCACGATCACGCCGCCGACGACCTCACCCTCACCGTCGAGTTCGGCGATACCACGACGGAAGCTGGGTCCACGCGAGATGGTCGCGACCTCGCCCAGCAGCACCGGCACGCCATCGGCGGCCGTGATCGGCACCCGCTCGAAGTCCTCCGCACTGCGCAGATAGCCTTCGCTGCGCACCATCAGCTCGGCTTCGCCCTGTTCGATCACCGAGCCGCCGGTCGCACCATTGGCGGCATCGACGGCCTCGATCAGTTGCGCCACGGTCAGGCCACGGGCCGCAAGCGCTTGCGGGTCCGGCACGATCTGCCAGGCGCGCACTGCGCCGCCGACGCTGGCGACTTCGGCGACATCGGGAATGGTTTTCAGCTCGTAGCGCAGGAACCAGTCCTGCAGCGCGCGCAGCTCGCCGACATCGTGTTGTCCGGTGCGATCGACGAGTGCGTACTGATAGATCCAGCCCAGACCAGTCGCGTCCGGTCCCAGTGCGGGGTTGACGCCCTGCGGCAATCGCTCGCGGACCTGACTGAGATATTCCAGCACCCGCGAACGCGCCCAGTACGGATCGGTGTCGTCGTCGAACAGGATGTAAACGAAGGAATCGCCGAAGAACGAAAACCCGCGCACCGCCTTCACCCCCGGCACCGATAGCATGGTCGTGGCGAGCGGATAGGTGACCTGATCCTCGACGATGCGCGGCGTCTGTCCGGGCCACTGGGTGCGAATGATCACCTGCGTGTCGGACAGGTCCGGCAGCGCGTCCAGCGGCGTCCGACTGACGGACCACACGCCAGCGATGGCGAGCAACGCGGCCGCCATCAGCACCAACACGCGGTTGGCGATGCAGGCGTGAATGAGGCGGGCGATCATGACCGCGCCTCCCCACCATCCGGTTTCACGTCGCGGATGGTGCAGTCGCTCGCCGCTCCGGGCGCGAATTTCGGGACCAGTTGCATGTCCATGAACGGCGACTTGCCCGGTTTATCGAAATGCTGGTCCGGCACCATCGGGTCGTACCAGTACGCCACCGTGCAGGTGCGTGCCGGCGATCTGCTGGGCGCACGCTGTGCGCTGCGAGGCATCGGCGTCGTGGCGCGCACCTCCGACTGCGTGCGCATGGGCATCGGTTCGGGCTCGGGTTGCGGAGACGCCTGCATGGCGTCTTCCCGCTTCGGCATCGTGGCCTGGGCAGGCAGTGCCGGCGCCTCGCCCATGCGCGCCAACGCGCCGGACAGGCTGGCCTCCGAGTCGATCAGGAACTGGCCGGAAACCACCACGCGCTCACCACCATCGAGTCCGGCGAGAATCTCGGTGCGCCCGTCGCCGCTGCGGCCGGTGCGCACGCGGACCGGGCGGAACTCGCCCGTCGCCGTCTGCACGATCACCCGGCTGTCGTCGCCGGTCGCGATCAACGCCTCGTTCGGAATCAGCGGCACCGGCGCCCCGGCATCCGCTTGCAGCACCACGTCGGCGAACATCCCCGGCGCGAGGACGCCATCGGGATTGCGCAGTACGATCCGCGCCCGCTGCGTGCGTCTGACGGCATCGACCACCGGCAACAGGCGCTCCACCTCGCCCTTGAACGTCTGCCCCGGCAGCGCATTGATCGTCGCCTCCACCGGCGTGCCGGGCCGGATGCCGGCCACGCCGGCTTGTGGAATCGCGGCCTCCAACCACAACGTGGCCGTGCCGTTGATCCGGAACAGCGGCGTACCCGCCATCACCGTCTGGCCTTCGCGGACCAGCACATCGCTCACCACGCCATCGCCCGGTGACGTCAACGCCACACCGCCACTGCCGCTGTGACCGGGCACACCCAACACGCGCAATCGCTGCTGCGCCGCGCCGCGCAACTCGCGCGCGGCCGCCGAGCGCGCATCACCCAGCGCCTGCGCTTCGGCCAGCGCGCTGCTCCACTCGGGGGCCAGCAAGGTCGCCAGCGCCTGACCGCGATGGACCGGCTCGAATGGCGCCTTCACCTCGACCCGCGTCACGATCCCCTCGACACGGGCGCTGACCACCAATTCATGGCGCAGGTCCCAGGTCAAGGTGCCCGGCACGCGGATCGTGGACGCGAGCGTTCCGGTGTCGACCACGGCGGTGCGGATGCCCACGTTCTGCTGCATGTCCGACGAAATGCGCACGCCGCCGCCGACCGTCTCATCGGCGTATTTCGGGACCAGTTGCATGTCCATGAACGGCGATTTGCCCGGCTTGTCGAAATGCTGGTCCGGCACCATCGGGTCGTACCAGTACAGGGCTTTGCGTTCACCAGCGGTCGATGCGGTTTCGGCGACCATCGGCTTGCCGTGCCCGGCCTCGTGCCGCGCCCACCAGCGGCCTGCGAACAGACCGACGGCCAGCAGGCCGATCGCCAGACAGACTGCGATCACATACGTTTGCTTGCGGGTCATGGCTGGGTTTCCTCGTCGACGAGCAGATAGGCGAGCGCGGCCCAGACGCGCCCGAGTTCGCCCAGGTGGCGGGCGTGTTCGATGTGCAGTTCGAGTGCGTCGCGGCGGGCATCGAGCCACGGTTGCAAGGGGCCGCCGCCGCGGTAGGCCGCCAATGCGACCTGCGCGCGGTCGTGCGCCAGCGGCAACGCCTGTTGTTCCTTGCGTTCGACCTGACGCTTGAGCCCATGCCACTGGGCGAGGGCGCGGCGCACGGCTTCGACCTGCAGGCGGCGCGCGTCCTCGTGTTCGGCCACGACCGCATCCCGTTCCGCGCGCCGCGCCGCGACGCCGCGATCCTGACGAGTGCGCGTCCACAGTGGCAGGCCGATGGAGAACTCGATCGTCAGCATGTCGCTGCGCGACATGCCCCCCGGCGCGCGCGCGCGCTGGCCGTACATCGCACTCACGCTCCAGTCGGGGCGTGTGTCGGCCAGGGCTGCGGTCACTGCCGCCTCGGCCACCGATTCGCGCGACCGCCACGCCAGCAGCGCGCCTTGGCGATCCGTCGACGTCAGCAAAGTGGCCTCGTCGACGGGCAGTACGGTCAAGTCCGATGGTGCGCCGATGATCGTCACCTCCTCGGGGGCGATGCCCAGCCAGCGCGCCAAGGTGCTGCGCGCCACCTCGACGGCCGCTTCTGCCGCATCGATGCGATTGTCCAGTTCCAGCGCCGCCGACTGGACGGCCAGCGCATCGGCCGCCGTGCCGGTGCCACCGGCCAGCCGTGCCTTGGCGATGCGGATCGCCAGGGCCGACTGCGCCCGTTGCGCCTGCAGTGCCTCCACCTCGCGCTGGGCGGTCCACAACCCGATCCAGGCTTCGGCAGCCGCCTGGCGGACGGCCAGTCGTTCGGCCAGGCTCAGCGCCTGCGTCTGTTCGATCATGCGATCGGCCATCGCCTGGCGCGACTGGCGCTTGGCCCGCGCCGGGAATTCCTGCATGACACCGACCTGCCGCATGGTCATGTCATCGGCGCGCAGGTCGAACGCATCGGTACCGGTGACCGGGAGGTTGGTCAGCCCGAAGGTCAGCCTGGGATCGGGCAGCGCGCCAGCGCGCGCCGCCTCCTCGCGGGCGGCTTCGATCTGCGACCGTCGCGCCTGAAGCGTGGGCGCGCGCGCCTCCGCCAGACGCACGGCCTCATCGAATCCAATGGGTGTCGCCGACCACGCAGGTGCGGCGACGCAGGTCAGAGCGAGCGCAAGCAGCGCCCAATGACGGCCACTGCACCGGCGGCGCAGCGAAAGAAAACGAGACATGGAACCTCCGAACACGCAACGACGAACGCGCCGCCGGGATCGGCAGCGCGGGAGCGGCGTGGTCGGGGTCTAGATCTGCAGGCTACAGAAGCGTTGCGCGGGCGGCGGGTCCGACCGGCAGACGGGCACGTCTTCGTAGTATTGCGCCCGCACCGGCGGCAGCAGGGCTTCGGTCAGGGCAAAGTGCGGCGGCGGCAGCGCCGATGGCGGCACCTGCAAGGGATTGAAATCGGGAGTCGCGATCTGGCCATCCTGACAGTGCGTGATGCACAGCGCCGGTGCCTCGGGGTCCGGCATCGTCATGTCCTCGCATCCGGCCATCATCGATGCGGGCTCCGATGGCGGTGCTTGAACAGGACAGGCATACGCGGCCACCGCGATCTGCAGGAACAACATGCAACACAGGGCGCACGCCGCCATCATTCGACGGACACGGGTACGCCTGAATCGCAGTGTGACCATACCGACTATGTGACGCCTTTGCGATGGTCGCGTCAAGTGGCGAACACCCAGTCGCTCAAGCCCGATACGGGGAAATCTGTTCAGGTTGGGGCTGTTGAACGCCTCAACGCCGAAGCAGTTTCCAATACGAATTCGCAAAGAAAGGCAATGCTGCCATCAATACCCGTCTCAATGCCCAACGCAAGTAACTGACGCACCGCATGCTCCATATCTTCTGCCTCGCGGGTGGCAGTCGCTGTCTCGACTCCGGAGGCGACCAGTAGCAAGAAGCGCTGCTCGGCAGGAATGTCCCGAAACGGGATCTCGCGCGTGGTCCCAGTCATGCCCGCGCTCCATAAGTGGCAGTAGCCGCAACGCGCGACAGACGATATTCCACCCGGTTCGGGCCTGATAGAGTATTTGCAGCCATTGTCGTTCTCCAAGTGAACGGTAGTGGTCAGGACGGCTGGGGTGTTCCACCACCTCGGCCGTCCGCTTGTCAGGCACCTGCCTGAATTTGATGTCGGTAAAAACGCGCCAGTGGTCCCGCGCGTAATGCGCCTATGAGATGTGCTGGTGAGTCCTCCCGATGCTGTGGTGGATGACCTTCGTCCCGATCTGCGCTGGGCGTGACGTGTGCATCTTGCATGGCGTGGTGTCCGTGTTGGCATAGACACATGAACGCGCTGTTCGCGCTGAAAGCCAAGTCCATTTGCGCAATCGCGATGCGGGATGGCGGGCAGGTTCACTTCCCGCCCGCCATCGGGTCACCGTTACTGTGGGCTCATCCGGCTGACGATGGCGTGCAGTTCGGCCTGCGCGTCCGCCGCCAACCCGATCCGGGCGTTGACGGTGGCCCATGTACAGACCGTGGACAGGGCGTGATTCAAGACGCGCGGCTTCTCGTGCAGCGGAGCCGCCTGATAGCGCGCTTGGCAGCGTTCGATCTCACGCAGGGCGTATTCCAGCGCCTGCCGGATATTGATCAGCGCGTCCTCGCCCTGCGTGATGGCGCGACGCGTGTTGAAGGCGTGTTCGTCGAATTCAGTGCTCACTGGACAAGTCCTTGTGTGTGTGGGTGTGCATCCATGAACGCGCTGTTCCCATGTGAAGCCAAGCGCGCGCACATCGATTCGCGGGCGAAGACAGGCGACGGACAGCTTCGGTACTGCGACCGCTGCGCTCATCCCTCCTGTTCGACCAGCGGCGGCGCGAAGGCTACGAGCGGATCGGTGCCGGTGCCGGCGCGGCGAGCGATTTCGGCGATGATCACCTCGCGCAGATCCGCGTCGCCACGATGCAACGCGAGCAGGAAGTCGGTGCGCAGTTCGGCGACGAGATCCTTCACCGGCCAGTCCGTGATGGTGGCGAGACGCTCGCCGTCCTCGAAGCCCATCGTGTAGACCTCCGCCAGCCCGTCGAGCAGTCGTTGGACGTGGGCGATCCGGTCGATGTCGCCGGACACCGCCACGGCGTCGATGTCGATGCCGTGGCGTGCCTGCACGATGAAGCGGTAGGGATCCTCGTTGTGCTCGAAAGCATGCGGCGTCATGTCGGTCACCACACAATGCTGGTGGGGTTAGCGGCGATGCGCGCGAGCAGGTCGCCCAGCGGCTCGACCTGCGCGCCCTCCGCGATGGGCGCGAGCAGCGTGCTGCCGGTGTCGATCAGTTCGATGCGGATGACGTCGATGCCGTTGCTGGCGTAGGCGACGTGCTTGCGACCGTCGATCCGGCGCATGAGCGCATGCGGCGTGCGTGCGCGCAAGACTTCGCGGCGCCATGCGTGCCGGCCGCGCTGGCCGGGGACGCGCACCAGCAGGGAGGCGAGGAAGAATTCCTTGACGCGCTTGGGCTTGCGGGAGGGGGTGGTTTTCATGCGGGTCGATGTCCGTGTCGGGGTGGGCATGAACGCGCTGTGTGCGAGGGAAGCCAAGCGCGTCCTGCCGCGTCACGAGAGTCGTGTTCAGCCGACGGAAGCATTGCGCTTCTTGCCCTTGCGGCCCTGCTCGGTGCCGGCGCGGTAGGCCGCTTCCAGCGCGTCCCGCAGTTCCAGAACTGAGACTTCGTGGAAGTCCAAGCTGTCGCGACGACGGGATTCCAGCGTTTCGATCCGCAGGTGGCGCTGGGCGATGTCGGTCAGGAGCGTGTCGAGGGGGGTCATATCATTGCGTCGATGGTGTGGAGGTGCGGCATGAACGCGCTGTTCGGGAAAGAAGCCAAGTCGAATTGGCTTCTTTTTCGGATCAATTTCGGTTATCCGAGGCGCGCGACGTAGCGGGCATAGTCGTAACCCGAGGGATCGACGTAGATGTAGGGGCGACCGGGCGCGTGGATTTCGACGCACAGGCAGCCATCGGCGACGTTGCCGCCCTTGCCGGCGAGCCACGTCTGCGGCCGGGTCAAGTCCCTCGTGAATTCATCGAACTCCGCGATGGTCATTTCGACCGTTTCGGTGATGTAGATGCGATGTTCGCCGGTCGCGCACATCTCGCGCAGGTTGTCGGGCTTGCACGCGAAGGGCAGGTGCGCGCCGAGCTCTTCGACCTGAATCGGTCTGCCGCGAAACTTCAAGGTGCGCGGTGTGCGCGGGATGTGGAGGGTCATGGTGTAGGAGGTGGCCAGCGTCATCGTGGGCATGGGTGTTCTCGGTGTGGGCGTCGGCGATTCGACGTGGCCATGAACGCGCTGTGTGCGATGGAAGCCAAGCGCCGCAAGTGCGCAGATCGTCGCCGTACAGGTGGGCGAATGCCGGCGTCAGCGGCGCTTGCCTGCGATGAGGTCGTAGGCATCGCCCAATCGCGCCAACTGCGCGAGGCGCTCTTGCGGGCACAGGCGATCTTCGACGGCGACGATGGCATCGCGCAGCACATCGCCGCGCTCCCCCGGCGATTGCGCCCGTTCAAGACGCTGCAGTTGAAGCTCGATGTCCGCGCGCGTGGCGGCGAGTGCATCGATCAGGGCGCGCAGATGGCGCTCGCCTTCATCCTGGGCGGCGGGTCTGTGATCGTTCATGGGTGTCTCCGTGGTGTGTGGTCGCATGAACGCGCTGTCGCCGCGAAAAGCCAAGCGCGAAGTGATGTCGCGCTGCGACAACCGGACACCCGTCGTACAGGGTTCAACCGGCGTATTGACTTCGCGCAGGCACTACGCCAACCGGCGCAGGCTGACGCGCTCGATGCGGCCGGCGAACACGGCGTCGGCGGCGATGCGTAGTGCGGTGTGCGCGTTCGCGGTGATCGTGTCGACGAAGGTGCCGTTCGCGTTGCGCGTCGCGCCATCGAGGGGTGCGACCCCCGCGAGGCCGACGCGCACCGAACCCGCCGTGACCTGGGACAACACCAGTTCGATGCGATACAGCGCGCCATCGACGAACGCGAACGGCTGCGTGAGATCGGAGGCGGTACCGGCGACCTTGACCGCGGCGCTTCCGGCGATCAACCAGCCGGCGCCGAGCGTCCACGCCGCCTGGGTGTCGAAGTCCGCATTCGCGAGCTTCTCGCCGCATTCGCAGGCGATCGTCCGGACGTGCCGCTGGCGGGACACGAGTACGCCGCGGCGACTGTCGACCTCGACGCGGACGGTGGCGTCGTTGACCAGCAACACCTCGACCGTATGGCTCGTCCCGACGATGTCCGTCGTCTCATGCAGCACCGCGCCGCTCAGCGCGTGAATCACGCGCACGGTCGTGGTCGTGCCCGGCTCCGGGCCGATACTGCCGGCCTCGTGATCGATCAGGCGATCGCCCTGCAGCACGCGATCTCGGTGCGCCCAGGCAAGGTCGAGTCGCGCGAACGCCGCCTGCGGCCACGCGGCGCCGTTGATCCGCAACCGGCCCGGCGGATACGGCCGTGCATGCCGCGCCGCGAGCACGGTCTGCGCGATCGGGGCGAGCGCAGGATCGAGCGTGCCCTGCTGCGTGCGCGTGAGCAGTTTCGCCTGGACGGTATCCCCGGCGAGGTATTCGGTCGGATCGGCGCCGACATAGGTGTCCGTGAACCACACCCGCGCACCCGCCGCGTGCGGCGTCGGCACGGTATCGACGCAGCCTCGGGCGAGCGTGAGCGTGCCGGCGATGGGATCGAGGGCATCGATCCGCACCAGTTCCTCGTCGATCAACGCCTCGGTGCCGACGGCGACCAGATCCAGATCGCGCGTGTCCGCCAGCGTCGCGACCGTGTCGGTCGGCTCCAGCGCACCCGCAAGGGTCGCCGTGGCCGAGAAGTCCCCGCCCGCGACCTCGACGAAGTCACCCGCGCCGGTGCGCGTGGTCAGCGTGTAGCCGTAGGCCGGCCCGTTCGGCCGTGCGCCGAGCGCGACCACAAACCCGGCATCGTCCTCGACCTGCGCCAGATCCGCGGGGCGCAGGCGACCGGCCAGGTCGCGATACGTCGCCTCGACCAGGCGCTGTGCCGGCACCGGCCGCGGGCGCGTGTCCGGCGGTGTCCACGGTCCGATCACCGGCCGCAGGTAGGTGGTCGCGGCCATGCCGTCGATGTCCTGCACCAGCGTGAGCGCGAGCGCGCCATCGGCGCGCGTGCCCTCGTCCACCTCCAGCACCCGCACGGGCATGCGCTGCACGCCCTTGCGCCGCCAGGACAGCGCGAGCACGTCGCCGCGCTTCACTCCCCACCAACGGCGGTCGACGGTGAGCTTGATCCGCTGCAGCAGGCTGCTCGCCGCAGCGGTCTCGCGCGCGGCGACGCGCTCGCACAGCGTGCGATTCCACAGCCCCGGCAGCGTGCGCCGGTCGGCGACGACGCGGCCCTGCGCCTGGACGTTCGCCATGTTCTGGAAGGTCGCGGCGAGTTCGAGATTCGTCACGCAATCGCGGCCGAGCACGGTGACTTCGTTCACCGAGCCATCGAGCAGCGGCGTCTGCCAGCTCTCCAGCGCGAGCACGCTGGTTTCGTCGAGCAGCGGCAACGTGGCGACATCGTAGTCCGGCCGGAACAACCGGTACACGAACTGGCCGCGCATCGGATCGAACGCCCACAGCCCACCGACATGGGTGTTCACCGTCTGCAGAAAATTCCCGATCGAGTCCCCGCGTCGCCAACCGAGGCACAGTCCGAACGCCTCGTCGTGCAACTGCTCGGCCGCGCGCAGGAAGCTCTCGCCATCGATCAACGCCGGATCGAGCCCGCAGCCCCACACCGTGTCGGTCAGGCACTGGTAGTGGATGTGCGCCGCGTTCATGCCGCGACCGATGCGCGCGAGCTGCGGCTGCCACACCGGCGTCGACCAGCCCTGCACGAAGCGTCCCCAGCGCTTGGCCCAGAGCTTCAGGTAGGGGTTCATCGCCCCGACCATTCCGCGGTACAGCGTGGTGCAGAGGCCGCGCGCGGCGGGCCACGGTCCCGGCACCTGCTGCTGCAGGTAGGGCACCGGCAGCTGGTCCGGCTCGCCCATGCGGATCTGCAGCGTGCCGACGAGCCCGCCTTCCTTCTTGTCGCCGCCGAACAGTTGCGGCAGGTTGATCGCCAGGGTGCCGCTGCCGGCGCGTTCGCCCTCGAACACGCTCTGGCCACCGACCTTCACGCCTGCGAGGTAATCGTTCGGGCCGATTGACTCGCCCATGTACAGGTACATGAAGTGCCGATAGCCGATCGTCGGCTTGCTCGACTTACCCATGCTTCACCGCCGCATGCTTCACCGCGTCACGTCGCGCTCTCCACGCGCGCAGGCGCTGCGCGAGGCTTCGATGCGGCGGCAAGACGACGATCGGGCGCAGCGTCGGGATCACGATCGGACGTCGCCGCCAGCGCCCGCGCACGAGGGCGCGCAGATCCAGGCCCCACAGCGCGTGGAAGACGCCCGCCGCGATGCCGAAGGCGCCGAACGGGCGTTCGCCCGCCATCCAAAGCGCCGCGCCGGAGACGATCGATGCGACGCAGGCGCACACGATCCAGCCGCGATACATCGCCTCACGTCGCATCGTGCGCCGTCTCTTCGCGCGCGATGGCGATCACGCGGACGACGAAGGGATCGTCGTGCAGGTGGGGGTGGTCGTCGACGACGATCCCGTCCTCGCACAGCGCGCGCAGATCGATGCCGTGCTGGCGGCACCACGCGCGAATGCCCGGTGTGCAGAGCGGCCCGCCGGCCGGATCGATCGCGCGCACGTGCCGAAGGTGAATGCGCAGGCCGCGATTCGAAGGCATGCCGTTCGATGGCATGTTCACTTCCCACCACTGGCCTTGATCGGCGTGGTGCGCAGATCGCCGTAGGCGAGGACGTTGGGATCGTCCACCCACACCTCGCCGAAGATCACCATGACCTCGCGACCTTCTTCGGCGGTCGGCACGGAAAAATCGGCCAATGCCGGCGGCTTGGTCGATTGCGGCTTGGGCCGCATCGCGACGCTGAGCGCGATGGCGAGAATCAGCACGAAGACGTAGACCCACATCGTGGACGGGCTCCTGGGGTGCGAAGTACGCGGTGCGGGACGCGCGGTGGCGCCGGGCGGTGCTTGGGAAGGGGAATTCAGAAGACCGGATCGCTGCCGAAGGGATTGCGCATGCCCTTCAAGGTCGGCTGGCCGCCGTAGTTCAGTTCGTTGCGGAATTTGGGGCAGCCGTTCGGCCCCAACGTGCGATCGCAGCCGGGGAACGCGACGACGCGCGCATCCGGCGCGAGTGCGGCTGGGGTGAGCAGGCGCAGGGTGGCGCCCACGTGGCTGACCACAAAACGGCGTTCGACGCCGAGCGTCGCCGTCCACTGCAGCACACCGCCGTCGAAGTGGCCGTCGTCGAAGGCATCGAAGGCGGCGGACGCGACGGTGTAGCCGGTCGCATCGCTGAGCATCGCAGGCACCGCGTGCGCGTCCGGATCGGCATTGCACAACCCCAACCCCTGGCTGTAGAGCACCAGCGGACAGTTCGACTGCCAGCTGCGGCGCAGGCCGAGCGTCTCGACGGCGGCGGCGAGCGACTCGCAGCGCAGCTTGGCGACGCTGTGGGTCTCGTCCAGGTTGGCGACGTGCCCGGTCCAGCCCAGACGTACCTGGCCGTCGCGCACCCGCACCCGTTTGAGATCCAGCCGCAGGCGCAGCCCCGGCGGCACGGGCCGGAACAGGTTCAGCAGCGGCAGATCCAGCGGCGCGGTGATCTGCAGCGCGTTTTTCGCATCCTCCGCCGACTGCACGATCTTCTCGCGCGTCAGCGTGATCGGGGCGTAACGCTGGCCTTCGACGATCGCGTCGCGTTTGGCGTCGGTGTAGCGCCAGTGGTGCAGTCCGATCGAGAAGTCGTACAGCTCGATCTCGCGCGAGAGCAGGCCCATGCGTGCAGACTCAGGGTTCTTCCGCCGGAATCCCGGCGAAGGACACGGCGCAATCGAGCAGACCCTCGCTGTCGGCGTGGTGGCGCAGCTCGACCGTGTCGCCCGCCAGCGTGACCAGCGCCAGCCAGCTCACCAGACGGACCCGCTCCGGCGCGATCGTGCGTCCCAGCGCGGCGTCGATCCGCAGGCGTTCGCCTGATTCGCCATTGGCGAGCGGAATCTCGGACGAGGCCTCGATGGCGCGGTAGAACACGACGCCATCGACGAGTTCGATGCGGACATGGCGACGGCCCGCCTGCTGGCGCAGACTGCGACTGACGCCGCAGGCCGCGACGGTGAGCGTGAGCGCGGTCTCGCTGATCGTCTCGATCACGTCGAGATCGTCGGTCCAGGTCGGCAGCCACAGCGCCTCTGCCCGGCCCTGCAGGCCATAGAGCAGGCCGCGGTGTGCGGCGCGTTCGGCGCGGCCGAACAACCGCCAGGCGTGCGACTGCGTCGTCCACGCCAGCCCCGAAGCATCGTCGACCTGCGTGCGGCCGACGTCGCCATCGAGGAGGTCGAAGCGACGGGCCAGGATCGCGCTCGGGTCACGGGTTTCGTCCGGGCGGTGTTCGAGCACGGGGAACCCGCGATAGCGCGTCGCCGGCAATGCCGGCGGCCAGTCGCAGGGTTCGGTCGCCTCGAAGCGCAGTTGCGTGGACATCAGCCGATCGGTGTGGCGCCGCAGCTCCGGCGCATCGGTCAGGCGCGCGGTGCGACAGGGCATCAGGCGCGTACCCACCGGCCACGCGCGCCGCGTCGGTGCGCGTAGCGCGATCCGAGCGTTCGCGATCTGCGCGACTTCGACCAGTTCGTAGGTCGCCACGTCGCGCCAGAGCATGGCGAGGCTGCCGACCGCGAAATCCAGACCCGTGGCGTCGACCGGGATCTCGACCGCACCCGCGGCCAGCGGCGCACCGAGCCGCCGCGTATCGACGAACACCGGCAGCGCCCACACGCGCGCTGTCCAATCGAACAGTGCGTTCTCGACCCAGCGCCGCTCGCGCCGATCGGCGAGCACCGCGAACTCCCACGACCGATGCGGCGCCTCGCGCAGCGGCGTGCGGGTGACGGTGCCGGCGATGGCGATCTGGACATCGGTGAGCCAGGCGAGCGTTTCGGTCAGCGGCTCGGACCAGTTGGGCGGCAGCGTCCACGCCTGCAGGCGCAGGCCGTCGATCCGGATCGACCACGTCGCGCCGTCCGCGAAAGAGAGCACCGCGACCGCGTCGATCACCGGCGGGCCGTCAAGGCCCACGGTGAGGGTCAGCACCCGCTCCTGCAGCGGACGCAGCGCCAGCGGCAACGCCCCCGGCGCGACCAGCGTACTGCCGGGATCGCCGTCCAGGCGCAATGCGGTCAGCGTCTGCGGGATCGTGCGCCAGGCATTCCACACCGCGACCTCGCGGGTCAGCTCGGAGACGACGTTTCCCAGCGACAGCGCGGTCGGCAGGACGTGGACGCGGTCGAACAGGTCCTCCGCGAACCGGTGCGCGAGGCGTCCGGTCGCGGGCCAGCGCAGCGCGGCTGGCGCCCGAAACACCCCTGCCCGCGCAACGATGCTCTCGCGGCGGTACGCGGCCGGGGCGAACGCGGCCTCGCCGAGCGAATTCAACTCGATCGAGAGCGCAGGATTGATCGCGCCGAACGCCCGCGGCGTCGGCGCGATGCCGATCAGTCCGGCCATCAGGGCGTGTCCCGCAGCGCGACGCCAAAGGTGCCGGAATGCTGTGCGCCGATCGGCCAGCCGGCGCCGTTGCGCTGCACCGGGTGAACCGCGTGCAGCGGATACGCCCACCACCGTTCGGGGCCGTACAGCAGCGGTTGACTCAGATCGAGGTGGTCCAGGCGGCAGTAGCGCGCGTGCGCGAGCGTGGCGACGATGGTCTGCCCTTGCGCCTGACGCGCGAGCAGCACATCGATCGGCAGCAGCACGGTCGCCTGATTGAAGGTGGATGGCAGCGCGTGCAGCAGGCCGGCCTTGTGCGAGACGCCGAGCAACTCGCCCGGCGCGCCGCCGTTGGCGGTGCGCCAGCCCGCCGCACCTTCGAGACCGCAGTGGATAAACGACGAGTGATAGCTGCCCGCCGCGCTCGCGAAGAAGAAGCCGAGCCCGAGCCCGTCGTAAGGCAACGCACCGAGATCCGTGCCGCTGTTGGCAGCGATGAACACGCGACAGGTCGCCGAGGTGCCGACGACATCGCCGCGGAACGATCCGCTGCACCACAGGCCGGTGCCGCCGATCTGCGGCATCGAGGACACGCCAAAATTGAGATGCTGGTGGCGATCGACGTTGTAGCGCAGCACGCAGTAGATCTCGTCCGGCGCGTCGAACGCGTGCAGCACGTAGACGGCCGGCCACTGGATCGGCGCGTTGGCGAAGGACAACAGCTTCACCGACTGCGGGCAGGCGCCGGTCAGCGCCGCACCCGCCTGACCGGTTCCGGCCTGCAGGCGCAGTTCCGTCGCCGTCGCGGTCAGTTGCACGAAGGCGGCGCCCTTGCTCAGGATGCCGTTCGCGAGCGTCCAGCCGCGCGCGGTCAGCGTCGTCTCGATGGCGACCTTCAGCGCCGCGAAACTCGCGACCTGGCCGGTGAACGTCGCCATCAGGCCATCTCCACCGCGACGTAATCGCGCCACGTTGTGCGCGCGCCATCCTGCAGCACCACGAACGCGCGACCGTTCACCGCGCGGATCGCATCGACCGCCTGGCGGACGCTCATGCCCGTTTGATCGATGACCGCGCTGCCTTCGAGCTGCAGCACGTTCTCGGAGGCGTTGTTGAAGCCGGAGACCATGCTCACGCCATCGAGCACGCCGTAGAGATTGCCACTGCTGGGATAGGCGCGTGCATCGTTGTCGTAGGTGCCGAACGTCATCTCGTACAGTTCCAGCGGCTGCGGCTGGTGCAGCGTGCCGGCCGGCACGAGGCAGCGATACCCGCTGCCATTGCGACCCACGTACTCGCCGGCCAGTCCGGCGTAGGTGACCTCGGTGCCCTGGCCGTTGCCGAAGGGCGAGATCTGCACCTTCTTCCAGGTCCCGCCGGCATCGCGCAGGAACAGGAACCCGTCGTTGTAGCCGGCCTCGCTGCTGCCGCGGCGTCCCTTGTACGGGAACCAGTGCAGGTCGCTGTAGCGCCGCGCGTCGCGGCCATCGAAGTGCCCGGCGACGACCAGCGGCGACGGAAACTCCTTCGGCCGCGCATACGCCAGCGCCTTGCCGACGTAGAGATGCGCGTAGATCGGCGAGCCGACCTTGAGCGCGCCGACGATCCGGCGCGGATTGGCGGTCAGGAAGTACGTCACCGCCTGGTTGTGGCCCGGTACGCCCGACGTCTTGATCCCGGGCTGCGCCTCGAACGGTGCAGCCGGCACGTAGCCGGTCATCGTCGCGGCGAGCAGGTTGTAGTAATCCGCCGCGACGTTCTGGTACGCCTTGAAACCGACGGTGATCTCTTCCTCGCCCGTGGTGCCGGTGGAGCGCAAGATCAGTTCGCGTTCGGGAATCGAGGTGTCGAAACGCAGCGTCGTCCAGCCGGCGCTCTCGGCGAGCGCGCGCAGGACATCGAGCAGTTGCAGGTGGGCGTCCGGGCCGGCGCTCTTGACCACGGTGTCGATCGCATACGCCATCAGCCACCGATCCTTTGGCGCAGGAAGCTGCCGTTGCGGTCGATCACGTTGAGGATGGTCTGCTCCAGGCCCCGGCTTTGCGCCATGGATTCGGCGAGCGCATCGGTGTTGATCGCATTGATCAGGCGCAGATTGAGTTGCGGGTTCAGACCCGCTGCCGCGCGCGCCAGGCCGCCTTCGGCGAAGTTGACGCGCGGCGCGCGCGGCAGCGATACGGCGGGCGGCGTCGCACCCGCGAAGCGGCGCGCATGCCAGGCCTCCAGCGCCGGCATGCCGCGGCGGTTGAAGTCTTCGAGGAAGGGCAACGCACCGGGCTGGCGCACCACGGCGGCGCGCGTGACGAACTCGAAATCCGACAGCCACGCCGGAATGCTGTCGCTGGTCGCGGTCCCCGGTCCGCGCACATGGCCGCCGGTGGCGTACCCGCCCCCGCCGTTGAAGGTCGCCTGCGCGATCAGGCCGGCGATGGTCGCGCCCTGCGCGATCGCCCCGGCAATGAACGGAATGTTCTGTGGGAAACCGACCTTGCTCGCTTCGGCCACGTTGTTGGCGAGCGCGAGCGCGGCCTGGGCGATGGCGAACGCCTTCGACAAGGCGAACAGGGCACGGTAGGTCGCGCTTTGTTCGCCGCCGAAGGATTTGGCGATGTCGGCGAGCTGGCCGAAGGTCGCGGAGGCACCGGCGAGCAGCACCTGCGTCTGCGCCGATTGCAATTGCGCGAGCGCGGCCTGGTGCTGGCGCTCGATCGTCTCTTCCTGCGCGTCCCACTGCGCATTCAGATCGGCGCGCTGCGAACGGAACTGCGCCAGCAGTGCAAGCTGTTCGGCGTGCCAGGCTTCAAGCCGCGTGCGCGACTGTTCGATCTGCGCGAGATCGCTGCCGCTCTGTCCCAGGTCCGGCCCCGCGCCGGGCACGCGGTCGAGGGCCGCGTCAGGTTTACGGAAGCTCGTCTGCACCACGCGCGCCATCGCCGCGTCGAACGCGGCCTTGGTCGCGATCCCATCGCGCAGCGCATCGTTCAGCAGCGCGACCTGCGAGCGTGCCTCTTCCAGCGCGACTTCGGCCGGCGTGCGCAGGCTCGCGCGCAGCGTCTCGTAGGCGCGCGTGGTCTTCTCGAGTTCGGCCTTGCGTTCGCGTTCGGCGTCCGCGGCGGCGCGCGCCTTGTCGAGGGCTTCGGCCTCGGCGACGAGTTGCGCTTTCAGCGCGGGCGTGAGCGCTTTGAGGGTGCCCTGCGAGGTCTCGTAGCGGAGGCGCGCGGCCTCGCCGGCACGGGTCTGGCCGGCTTCGACCTCGCCCAGCAGCGCGACTTCGCGGCGCAGGGACTCCAGTTCGCGCTCGGCGGCCTCGCGGGCGCGGTCGGCGTCGGTCGCCTTCGGCTTCGGGGCGCGCGGTCCCTTCGGCGCCTTGAACTGGTCGTCGATCTGCGCGCGTCGCGTCTTCTCGAACGCTGCGAGCGATGCGCCCTCGACCTGCGTGACGCCGCCCGCGCGCAGCGCGGCGATATCGCGCTCCAGCTCGCGCAATTGCTGCGCCTTCGCGACCGCGCGATCCTGACCGAGCGCCGCCTGCGCGCGACCGAGGGCGTTGATCGCATTCGTCTGCTTGGCCTGCGTCGCCGCCTCCGCATCGGCTTTCGCCTGTTCGGCGTTCGCCTCGCGCTGCAGGGTCGCCTGCTCCTGCCGCAGCGCACGGATGCGTTGCTTCGTATCGGCATCGACATCGGCGCTGGCCAGCACCGCATCGAGCGAGTTGATCCCACCGAGTTCGCGCCACTCGTTGCCGATGCGATCAAGCTCGTCGGTGGTCTTCTTCAGCCGGAACGCCAGATCGTCGCGGCCGATGTTGCGGATCGTCTGCCAGACCCCGCCGATGACCTTGCCGAGCGCGATCCACGCGCGTTCGAGCGATCCCGCCCGCGCATATGCTTCCTGCACGCGCTGCTCGTGGACGCGCGCGAAAGTTTCGATCGCGAGACGCGCGGCATCCTGCGCACGGCCCTGCGCTTCGAGCGCACGGACGTGCTGGTAGACCTCCACCGAGAGGAAGCGGTACTGCTGGTTGAGTTCGAGCAGTTGCGCGGACGGCGCGCGCGCCAGCGCGATCACTTTCTGCGTCGTGTCCTCGATCGACGCGCCGGTGAGGGTCGAGAGATTGACCGCCGCGCCCGCCGCGAGTGCGAGCGTATCGCCCGCGACGGTACCTGCCGCGGCCAGCGCCGTCAGCGCGGCCTCGGCATTGCCGTACTCGCCGGTCGCGCTGCCGACGCTGTCCTTCACCACACGGAGTTGTCCAGCAGCGGTCGCGGCGGCGTTGCCGCTGGCGATCAGCGCACGCTCGTAGGCCTGGGTCTCGCGGTAGCCGGAGAGCGTCGCGGCGCCGACAGTGCCGATCACCGCCGCGACCAGGGCGAGCCCGGCGACCATCGGCGTGATCGCGCCGAGCAGCGCGCGGGCGGCGGGCACGATGCCGCCGAAAGAGTCCTTCAGCTGGCCGCCCTGCTGGATGGCGACAAGCCAGGGTTTCTGGCCGCCAGCCAGCGAGGTGAAGATATCCGTGATCTGCGCCGGCAGTTGCCGCATCGCCTGCCGGGTCTGACCGACGGAGATCCCGTACTGGTCCACGGCCCGGCGACCGACGTCGGTCGCTCGCGCGGCGGTGACGGTCGCGGTGGCAAGCCCCATCCGCGTCGTCGCCAGCCGCGCTTCCAGCGCGTCGGCGCGGCGGTTGATCTCCAGCATCCGTAGTTCGGCGTCGCGGCGCAGCGCCTGCGCCTGACCCAGGGCCGCGGTGCGTTCGGCTGGCGTGCGCAACTGCTCCAGCGTCGCCGCGCTGAACACGGCGGTGGACGCGGCGCGTCGCTCGGCGATGCGCGCCTGCTCGGCCGCCTGCTGGCGCAGGGCGGCGGCATTGCGTGCCGCGGCCTCGGCCTCCAGGCGCGTGCGTCGCTCGACCTCGGCGGTGATCGCGCGCTGCGCGGCGAGCACGGGCGCCGCCTGCGCATCGACGGTCACCGCCCGGCCGGCGGCGCGCACCTGACCGAGCGCACGGTCGACCTGGACCAGCGCCGACTGCAGCCGGCCGAGACTGGTCTCGGCCTGCGCCGAGTCGCCGCGAACCTTGAAGTTGAGGACGAAATCCTGATTCATCGGGACGGGTTCATCGAGATCTGCTCACGGACGGCCACGCAGCGATTTCACGCGCGCCTCGGCGGCCTCCCCGCCCCACACCGCCGTGGCCACGTCCTCGATGAAGTCCGCGCGGCGGTGGCGTTCGCCCCGGTCGATGGCCTCGAAGGTCGCGAGGAGCTGGCGTTCGGTCATGCGGCCGAGTCGGGCAAGGTCGCCGTAGCCGGCGGCGGCGAGTCGGGCGAAGAGATCGCCCCAGCGGAGGCGCCGGCCGCGAGCAGCTGGACCTCGCGCAGTTCCGCCAGCACCTCGCGCACGAAAAAAGCCGCGTTCACCGCGAACCAGGTCGCGAGGTACAGCTCCAGTTCGTCAGGCGCGAGCGCCTCGAGCCAGGTGGCCTCGACATCACCCGCCTGCGCCGCGATCGCAGGGATCACCGCGCGGTGGCGACCGAACAATCGACGGACTTGTGCGTAGCGAAGGGTTCCGTCTTCACTCAGGGCGATCAAGTCAGTGATGAACATCGCCGCGCGATCGGCGACATCCAGCCCCTCGAAGAAGCCGTACTCGCGGAGCACGATCGTGCGACCGTCGAGGATCAGCGTGCGATCCGGATGCAGGATCGCGAGATCGTCGGCGGTGGAGGTGGTTTCGGAGGCCGGTGCGGCAGGAAGTTTCGTGGCCATCAGACCACCTCCGGCAGATCGAGTCGCCCGAAGCCGCCGAGCAGCGGGTCGGCCGCCGCTTCCGCGTCGAACAGCACCGAGGCGGTCAGCTCGAACTGGCCGAACGACTCGTGGATCAGGCCGAGGTTGCTCACCGGGTTGAACTGCACCCGGTACAGGCGCACCTGCACCGGCGCGTTGTCGATCGAGTTGGTGCCGTCCAGATACAGGAAGCGTTCGGGCGCCGAGGTGGTGAGCATCGCCACGCTGGTGCGTGCGCCATAGCGGTAGGCCGCGCGCAGCGGTTGGGTGAACGCCGCGAGGTTGAGCAGCTTGATCAGGCCCGCGCGGATACTCTCGATCCGGTAGTGGGTGTTCGCCACCAGCGTCGCGGGCGCGGCGTTGCCATCGGTCAGGACGAACTGGCTGATCGTGGTGTGGTCGAGCGCGATCACGTCGTTCGCGGCAAGCCCCGCCGGAAACGCTTCACCCGTCACCGTGCCGGCGGCGATCGACGCCTTGCTCGCGTACAGACCGAGCAGCAGGTTGTCGATGTCGGCCCAGTTGATCGCGACGGTGAGTTCGGCCTCCTTGCCCTTCTGCAGCACGGCCGAGGTCAGGCGATTGCCCGAGTACGATTCCTTGCGGGTCTCGGTCTCGGTCTTGAGGGTCAGATCGCACTTGGGGGCATCGCCGACCCAGCGCAGCGCGCCGGGCCGCCCGCCGGGCAGGCGGTTGCCCAGATAGAGTTTTCCCTGGAACGAAAAGTCCTGCATTACTGGCTCCCCGCCGTCGTGTCGGCGGCCGGTTCGGTGGAGGAAAGATCGACCGCGACGCGCGCGCGGCGGTCGTGGCGCGGCGGAGTCGCCTCGGTTGCCGTCGCTTCGCTTCCCGACGCATCGGCGATGGCAACGGAGGCGTCGGCAACGGAGGCGTCGGCGACGGACGCGGTCGGTGCGTCCGCGAGCGCGGGCGGCGGCGTGGTCAGACCCCACGCCTCGAGCACGGCGGCAT
>JBIJBH010000149.1:0-7791 GCA_044345315.1 Lysobacteraceae bacterium | reverse complement strand
GTCGGCAAGGAGCCGATCTTCAACGGCTACGTCAACATCGAGCAATCGCGCAGCCAGAGCCAGGAACAGGTGCACGAGAAGGTCGCGGTGCAGAACCAGCAGCGTGATCAGCAGCAGTCGCAGCAGGTGCAGCACGACAGCGCCAGTCTGCCCGACCGGCGCAATCCGCTGGCGAAGATCGACGACGAGGTCAGCGCGCGGGTGATGTCGTCGATGCCGGCGCTGAAGATCTGATCCTTCGCCGCATCGCGATCATCCCATCGCGACCGCAAACGAAAAGGGCCGGCATTCGCCGGCCCTTTTGCTTCACTGCCCCGGCGTCGCCTGCGCCGGCGCCGGCGCGCCCGCCGCACGCGGCGGATTCGCCGCCATCATCTTCTCGCGCGCGGCGCGGAAGGGATTGCCCGGGTACCAGTTCGGCCAGCCCTCGCCGTGCGCCAGCGCCAGGCCGACTTCGAACACCGCGGCGAGATCCTGCATCGTGCCGTCGAGTTTCCACGTCGCCGGGTCGTATTCGTCGCCGGGCTTGTGATAGCGGTTCTCGTTGTAGTCCTTGCCCGCGGCGTCGCCGGCGGCGGTGCCGCCTTCCAGCAGATCGTTGCCGCCGTCGGCGTACAGCGCCGGCACGCCTGCCAGCGCGAAATTGAAGTGATCGGAGCGGAAGTAGTAACCGCCGGCCGGATTCGATTCCTCCACCAGCGTGCGACCCTGGCGCTCGGCGATCGGCCGCAGCACGTCTTCCATTTCGGAATTGCCCAGGCCGATCACGGTGAGATCGCGCGCGCGTCCGGCCACGCTCATCGCGTCGATGTTGATCGATCCATCGGGAAGGTCGGATGCGCGACGTAGTACTTCGAGCCGAGCAGCCCGGATTCCTCCAGCGTCACCGCCGCGAACAGCACCGAACGCCGCGGCTTCGGCCCCTTCGCCATCGCCTCGGCGATTTCGAGAATGCCGGCCACGCCGGTCGCGTTGTCGATCGCGCCGTTGTAGATCACGTCGGCGCCTTCGCCCTTCTCGCCTTCGTCGCTTTTGCCAGTGTGTTCTTTACCAGCATGATTACCAAGATGATCCCAGTGCGCCATGTACACGATCGCCTCGTCGGCGCGATCGGTGCCCGGCAGCAGCGCCAGCACGTTGCGCGATTCCTTCTCGACGATGGTGCTGTCCAGCGTCACGCTCATCTTCGCGCCCAGCGGCACTGCCCTGAAACCGGGCTTGTTCGCCGCTGCGCGCAGCTTGTCGAGATCCTGCCCGGCCTCGGCGAACAGCGCCTTCGCCTGCTCGCCGGTGATCCAGCCCTGCATCGGCAGCCGCGGCGCCGGATCGTCGGCCGCGCGCAGGTCGTACTGCGCGCCGGACCACGAATTGCGCACCACCTCCCAGCCGTAGGACGCGCCTTCGGTGTCGTGGATGATCAGCGCCGCCGCCGCGCCCTTGCGCGCGGCCTCCTCGAACTTGTAGGTCCAGCGCCCGTAATAGGTCATGCGCCGGCCTTCGAACAGCTTTTCGTTGCCGGCGTGGAAGCCCGGATCGTTCACCAGCATCACCACGGTCTTGCCCTTCACGTCGATGCCGGCGTAATCGTTCCACTGCCGCTCCGGCGCATCCACGCCGTAACCGACGAACACCAGATCGCTGGCGTCGATCTTCACCTGCGTTTGCCCGCTGCGCGTGCCGACCACCATGTCGTCGCCGAACTTCAGCGTCCGCGTCGTGTTGCCGATGGCCAGCGTCATCGCGGTCGACTCGCTTGCGGTCGTCTCCATCATCGGCACGACCTGGAAGTAGCTGTCGCCGTTGCCGGGCTTCAACCCCATGCGCTCGAACTGCGCACGCAGATATTCGACCGTCTTCTCCTCGCCGACCGTCCCCGGCGCACGGCCCTCGAATTCATCCGACGCCAGCACGCGCACATGCTCGGCGAAATCCTTCGGATCGATCGCATCCTTGAACGCGAAACCGGCCGGCTTCGCAGTGTCCGCCGCCGGTGCGGCAGCGGGCGCATCCTCGCGCCTGCAGGCCGCAAGCGCAGCCGCGGCGGCGAGGGTCAACAACAGGGTCTTGGGCGATACGCGGATCATCGGTAGCTCTCGTGGTGCGGAGAACGGGAGCGGGGAGTGTACGACGGCGGGGGCGACCGTGCGGCAGCGCCAGCGCTCTTTGTGGGAGGGCCGGGAGGCCCGACAGGTTGCAGACAGCGTGTCGGTGATTCGTCGGCCCTGCCGGGCCTCCCACAAGAGCGAGCTTGACGTTCACGGCGATGGCGACTCTCTCGACTGTCGCGGTATCGCCGATGCCGCCGGTCGGGAGATGCCCCGCCCCCCTGTGAAACTCCGACCCCGGCTGGGTAGACTCGGGGCGAGGTAGAGGGAGCCTGCAGGGGGCGCCATGGAACGACAGGTCTTCATCAGTTATGCCGCGGGGGATCCGGATTGGCCGCCGGATCGGGTCGAGGCGCTGGCAAGTGTGATCAAACAGGCCGGTCCGACCGTGCGTTTGGATGTCTGGCATCAGCAAGCACTCCAACGACATCTCGCCGATGATGAGTGGCGAAAGTGGATGGCCGAGTCGTTGAAATGCGCCACCCATGTCATTTGTCTTGCATCGAATCGCTATTGCGAGCGATGGAATCGACCAGAGGACGATGTGGGAGGTTACGGCGTGGCCTACGAGGCTGTCCGAATGGTGCACAAGTTGTACTATCGAAAGCAGCACAATCACGGCTGGATTTCGACGTTGCGCCATGGTGACGCAACCCTCGATTGCATCCCGGAAGATCTCGCGCACAATTGTCCGAAATATCGCTGGGACGAGGATGTCGAGGCTCTGATTCAGCACTTGACGAAGGCGGGCATGCATATTCTGTCGTCAGATGTGCCCATGTCGGCAACCGTGCCTGCGCTCGAATCTCCTCAAAATACATCGACACAGTCGGGTAGCGATCTGCTGCGGCACCAAGCCGATCATGCGACCGAGCTTCTCTCGCGGTGCCCCGAACTCTGGCGGTCCTTCCGGTCTTCGAAAGATCTGAAACGGTATCTAGGCGGCACGATGCCGGATTCCCCGGAAGCGATGATCCAGGCTCTGGCGACGCTGGATGCCAATGTCCTGCAAGGGGTCATGCTGGAAGTTCGAGAGCTGTTCTCGGAAGTGCGGGACGCCATGCCGGAGTCGCGCAAGCGCGTCGATGTCGCGGAAGCGACGGTCGCCGTCTATCTGATCTGCGTCTGTCTGTTGATCCGGGTGCAAGCACCATCGAGTCTGTCCGGTTTGCCTCAACTCGACTCGGACAAGGCCGCAAACCTCTTCGCCTGCCTGATCGGGGCGGTCATGGCCGGAGGCAAGCTCATGCTCGTGCAGAGCGACGATCCTGACATGCCTGTGGCGGGTGGGGCGATCTGCGTGCAACTGACAGGCGGCGTTCCCGGCTGTACCCCCAAGGAAGAATTTGAACGGAATCTGCACACGCTGGTCATGCTCGGGCCCGCAGCGGCCGAGTCTGGCTTGAAGGTCGGCAAGCTTGATCGCCAGGAGCGAGCCAACCTCATCGAACGTCTCAGGTCGCGACGCAAGGGCGGAAGCCGTACGGTCGCAATGAGCGTGCTGGTATTCGCCAAGGACATGCTGGCCGAAAGCGATGCGACGATCGTGACGGAACTGAAGATTCCGGTGTTCAGTCTGCATCACGATATCGCATATGAGCTGCTGGGTGGATTATCCGCAGAGCGGCTTGTGGCCATGCTGGCTGAGCTTTGGCGGTACGTGAGTCAGGACATGAGAGGCGAAGGGCCGCCTTCTGCGCAGGCAAAACAGCGCGATGAGGTTGATCTCAATGAGATCATCAGCATTCTTCGGGCGCTGTCTGACGCCTTGGGGCAGCACGCTGCATCGAAAGAGATCCGATCCACTGCCGATGAGCTCCAGCGCGCGGTCGATGAAGATGCACCGCCGCGCCGGGATGTGCTCGCGAAAACCAGAGAGACGCTGGATGGTCTCAATCATGTCGGAGAATCCGCGGAGAAATTGATTCCCCGCCTGCTCCAGTTGCTGAATTTCTTTTTCTGAGGTCCATCATGCCCGCCAACCCCTTCACCCGTTCTCCGGTCGACACGATCATTCCGTTGCCCAGCGGTGATGGTTTCGAAGCCAGTCATCACCGCCTCAGCAAGTCCGAGCTGGATGCGCTCGCGCTGGCATATGCCGCGCGCCGGCCGCTACTGCTGCGCGGAGAGCCCGGAAGCGGAAAGAGCCAGTTGGCGCGGGTCGCGGCCCACTTGATGGAAGCGGGTGCACCCTTGGTGCAGGTGATCCATCCGCGCTTCGAGCCGCGTGACCTGCTCTACCGTTACGACACGATCCGTCGCCTTGCCGATGCCAATACCAGGGAGGGTATCGCCGACGAGAGACGCTACGTGCAGCACGGTGTCCTCTGGCGGGCGTGGCAACGTGCAGAGGAGGGCAATCCCGTGGTCGTGCTTCTGGACGAGATCGACAAGGGCGATGCCGATGTGCCCAACAGTCTGCTGGAAGTGCTGGGGCAGCGTAGTTTCAGGGTGGAAGAGGTGCCGGAGATACAAACCCCCTCGTTGCCCGAGAACGTGATGCCGTTGGTGGTCATCACCACCAACGAGGAGCGCGAACTGCCCGCTGCCTTCGTGCGCCGTTGCGTGGTACTCAATCTCAACCCGCCGGCGGATGATCTTGGCCTGTCCGATTGGTTGCTGCAGCGAGTGGAAGCGCACACCGGCGTCGTCGAACGCCTGTCCCCGAACGTGGTGAAACAGGCACTGCGGCAGGTGCTGGCCGATCGACGCGATGCCGTCCGCTTGGGTTATCCCAAGGTCGGGCTGGCCGAAGCGCTGGATTTGCTCACTGCGTTGGCGGAGATCACCACCGAGACGCCCGAGAGTCAGCGCGAGACTGCACAGCTCGATTGGCTAGACCGCATCAGCGCATACGCACTGGTCAAACATGCCGGGACGGATCCCGGCCAATCGCGAACGTCCGTGAAGGCGTTCGAAGGTCGCGAGGACTGAGGGCGTCATGTCTGCGCAGGTGAGCCGGGCCGATCTGCTGCGCGCCTTGCATCTCGGGCGTGACGACGCCTTGGTGCTGGAGCACACCGACGCGATCTGGTGGGGCTATGTGCCACCGCTGCGGCATGCTCAACAGCCGGCAGCGCAGGCGCCGATGGCGATCCAGTTGCCGGTGGTCGAGGCCAGGCCGACCGCCGATAGGACAACCACGTTAGCACCCAAGGCCCGCAGTGCACTGCGCATGCTCGAAGTCTGGGTGGCCGAGCGCGTGACTCCGGAAAATGTGGAGCGGTCCGACGATGCGAGCGCCGAGCCGTTGGCCCAGCGCGCTCCGCTGCGGCCGGAAGAGATCCAGCCACCCGATGCGCCCAGTGTGTCCTACCAGGATCTGGTGCCTTTGCCGCGACTGGTGCGACCTTTGTCCACAGAGCTGCGGCAGGCGCGCCCCGGCGCGATCGATGTGCAGGCGCTGCTGCGTGCCTCTGCGCGCCGACGCTGGCCGCGCAATCCGCCGCGCCGTGCATGGGCCGCATGGCCGCAGTCGCTGGTCGTCCTGCTGGATGTCTCACCGCAGCTTTTCCCCTACCGTCGCGATATGAATCGGCTTGTCGGCCTGCTTCGGGGGCTTGTGCCGAAGATGCAGCTAAAGTTCCTGGCGGGATGGGATGGCCCTCAGGGCCGTTGGGAGCCATGGGAGGGTGACGCCGCAGCCCAGGACGACGTAGCTCTTCAGCCGCAGTCAGGGCAGACCTATCTGATTCTGTCCGACCTTGGGCTGCTGCGGCGATCCAGTGGCCTCACCCAGAGTTGGCGTGCATGGCTGATGGAGGCGCGTCTGAACCGCTGCCGTTGCGTAGCGCTGGCACCGGTCGCCGCGGACGATGTCGATGCGGCGTTGACCGCGTTGGTCCGTGTGTTGCGCTGGTCTCCGGACAGTCGTTGGGTGCCGGAGCGGGGCCGACCCATTGATGCCGATGCCTCAGGCGAACGCGCTTGTGAGCCCGATGCCTTGCACGAGCTTCTGGCCTGTCTTGCCGCCACCCTGCGCATGGACCCGCCGTTGCTGCGCGCCTTGCGGCAGCACTGTACTGCTCCGCAGGATGCCTCGCTCGAAGGGCGGCTCTGGACGCATCCAGATGTGCGCAGCACTAACTATGCGGTTTTGCGCCAGCATGCTTCGGTATCCGCCAGCGCGCCCGACCGCAGTCTGTGGTCTGCACTGCATGATCTCGCGGCGGAACACCACGCACATTGGCCGCTCGGGATGAAACTCGTCGATGCCATGCAGCAACTAGCCGCCACGCCCGAGACACTGCCTGCGCTGCTGGACGCCACCCGCGATACGCTGAAAAGCCTTGCCGACGACCTGAACAGTGCGCATGGCGATCGGGCCATGCTCGTCGCTACCGCCAAGTACGTGCTCAGTCGCATCCCTGCACAGGCCCAGTCATTGCTGGGCAGCACGCTCGATGCGCTTGCCCAAGCCATCGGTCACCCCGTTGGCCCGCGGCAAGACTGGTGTCTGCGGCAGCGTGGTGATCGACATTACATCGCACCCGCAGGCGATGCCCGGCCCCCCGGCCCGGGAGTCGTGCTGTGCAGCGATCTGGGCCGCGCTGCATCGGGTGAACTGGTTCGTATCGTCTTGCCGCAGCGATCTCTGCAATACTTGCCTCTGCCTGCGAAGGGTGAGCTGGCCTTGCCGCCGCTGCAGCATGGCGCTGCGATTGTTCTGGGCGGGGAAGAAACACGTGTGCAGCGCCGCCGCCGCACGCGTGGCGTGTGGGGCTGGCGGCAGAGCGATCAAGGAGTCGTCGAAACCCTGGATTTGCCGTGGTCCAGAGATCTGCCTTTTCCGAACGATGGCTTCTTGCCTCGCGTGACGGTTTTGCCGAGTGTCGATGGGGCGGATGTGGCTGTGGTGCTTGGCCGGGACGATTACGGAGTCTTCTTGGCGATGCAGCCGCAGTCGTTGCTGAGCCGTGGGTTGCCGAAGGAGATGTTTCTCCGCTTTCGTTATCTCGAACCGGGCACTTTCCTTCAAGGCTCTCCCACAGGCATCGGTGACGATGACGAACATCCCCAGCATCCCGTCACGCTCACTCAAGGCCTTTGGCTGGCCGAAACCCCCTGCACTCAGGCGCTGTGGCAGGCGGTGATGGGCAAAATGTCGAGTCTTTTTAAAGCGGGCGAGGACGCGCCGCAGCGGCCGGTAGAGAACGTCTCGTGGGATGACGTGATCGCATTTCTCAAGACACTGCAGCCCCTGCTGCCGCCCGGCTGCGAGGCGGTGCTGCCGACCGAAAGCCAGTGGGAATACGCCTGCCGCGCGGGTACGCAGACCGAGTACTGGTGGGGCGATGATCCTGACGGCACCAAGGCCAATCTCGACATCGAAGGCAACAGTTCGTGGGAAGACAAGGAGGGCACTACTCCCGTGGACCGCTACCTGCCCAACCCCTGGGGGCTCCACGACATGCACGGCAACGTCTGGGAATGGTGCGCCGACGGGACGCGCGACTATGCCGCCGAGCCGGCGCGGGACCCGGAGGGGCCCGGCGCAGGCGACTCGCGCGTGGTGCGCGGCGGGTCGTGGATCTTCCACCCCGGCAACGCGCGTGCCGCCTACCGCCACGGGAGGCCCCGCTGGAGCGCGTACCTGCCCCAGGGGTTTCGCTTCGCCCTGAGGTCTCCAGTCGGGCCGGAGGCCCGGCCCGGAGGGCCAGGCGCGCGCCGGGGTGGTGCGGCCGGG
>JBIJBH010000147.1:0-7835 GCA_044345315.1 Lysobacteraceae bacterium | reverse complement strand
GCGCATCGTCGGATGCTGGCCACTGGCGCAGAAATGCACCAGCACCACGTCTGCGCCGTCGCGCACGTACAGCGTGCGCATCTCGTGGCCGGTGCCCGCGAACAGCAGTTCCTCGACCGCGTTGCCGCCGGCGGTGACGGTGTAGCTGACGGTCGCGTTCGGCATCGAATTGCCGTCCAGCCCGGCGCCGCTCCAGGTGCCGGCGAGCGCCTTGAAGCGGTCGAGCAGATGCGGCTTGGCCGGCGCGGTCGCGGGTTCCGCGGCGGGGATCGGCAGGGCGAGGAGGGTGAGCAGGATGGCGAGGGCGATGCGGCGCATGGCGGTACTCCCGAAGACGTCCGTGGTCCGATGGTACGCCGATCGCGATGGCGCGGTTTGACCGGATGCGGCGGTTGCGGGCGGTGGCAGGCGACCGCCGACGACTGCCGACGACCGCCGGGAGAACCGCTTTCGCGCGCCATCGAACCGTGCGCGACACCCTACTGGTCGGTGGGCTTCGGCAATGCCGCGATGTCGCGGACCAGGCCGATGCCGATTTCGGCCGAGCGCAGGCCGGACGCGTGTGCGGTACTCGCGCCATCGGTGCCCAGCGGCCCGAGGCTGAGCTGGCCGGCGCAGTTCTCCGAGACCTGGACCGCCGCGCCGCGTCCGCCGAAGACCTCGCGGACCTTGCCCAGTCCGCGGCGCATGGCGTTGGGGCGATGTACGTTGCGCACGATCCTGCAATCGCGACTCCAGACCCGCAGGGCCGGTCCCGAATTCACCAGTGCCTGGCGGGCCGCGGCGTCCCACTCGGCGACGCTGGGCAAACGATACGACTGGCCGCTCTGCGCGCTGAACCAGCGTGCGAAATCCCTGGCCTCGGCGTAGGTCACGCATCGGGCGACGGTGGCCGTCGCCGCATCGCCTTCGCAATCGGCCGGCTTGCGTCCCATCGCCTTGGCGTAGCGCGCATACAGCGCAGCGCTGACCGGCGCGATGCTGACCGCCGTTCCCTTGTCGGTGTAGGTCGGTGCTTCGATCACGCCGAGCCTGGGGCCATCGCCGTCGACGATGCCGTCGGCGCGCCTGGGGATCTGCAGCAGCAGCTCCCGTCGCCCGGTCAATCCGGTGCTCGGCTGCTCGATCAGATCGATCAGGGGCAAAGCGGGCTCGGCGACGCTGCGGTCGTAGGCTGCGATCGCGGTGTCGAAGTGCGCGCGGAGCGCGCCATCGAGATGTTTCGCTACCGCAGCCCGCGTCGCCGGCGCGCGGCCCAGGCGCACGCTGGCGTCGTGCCAACCGGTGTAATGGCGCTCGACCTCGTCCCAACGGCGCGCATCGATCGCAGCGAGCGCCCGCGACCGCAGGGTGTCGTCCAGCCGGATGCGAAGCCGGTCGTAATCCGCCTGCTGCGGGGCCGCGATCAAACCGTCCAGCGCATTCGGGCGGTCCGGCGGCAGCAATCGATCGGCGGCGATCAGGCGTTCGATCTCGGCCGCACTCATCGGTTTTGCGTTCGGCCACAGCGCCCATGCCGCCAGCCCGAGCGCCAGCGCGCCGGCCACGGCCGCGAGCGCACGTCCGCGGTGCGCCATCAGCGGCGGCGCATCGGGGATGCGGTCGAGGGCCGTCGCCATCTCCATTGCGGTCTGGAAGCGCTGCGCCGGCTGGCGGGCCAGCGCCTTCTCGATGAAACCCTGCCAGTGCGCGCATGCTTTCGGCAGACGGGGGACCTTCTGCTCCATCTGCGTGATCGCGATCTCGACCGCGTCGGCGCCGCGGAACGGCAGATGGCCCGTCAGCAGTTCGTAGGCGAGCACGCCCACGCTGTACAGATCCGAGCGTGCGTCCACCGACATCCCACGCGCCTGTTCGGGGCTCATGTAGCCGGTCGAACCCACGGTCAGGCCCACCTGCGTCAGGCGTTCGCTGTTGAGGGTGCGGAGGGCGACGCCGAAATCGGCCAGCTGCGGTGTGCCGTGTTCGTCGAACAGCACGTTCGCCGGTTTGATGTCGCGATGCACGATGCCCTTGCCGTGCGCGTAGCGCAGCGCATCGAGCAGCGCGGCCAGCAGCCTGCGGATCTCCGCGGGAGGAAGCGGCGAGGCCCTGGCGGTCAGATCGCCGCCGCGGAGGAAAGGCATCGCGTAGTACAGCGCGCCGTCGCTGCAGTGGCCCACGTCGTGGATGCCGACGATGTTCGGATGACTGAGCTCGGCGATCAGGCGGGTTTCCTGCTCGAACCGCTCGACCGCGTCCGCGCCGCCGGCTTCGGCCATGCGCAGGATCTTCAGCGCGACCGGGCGCTGCAGCGCGATCTGCTCGGCCACGTAGACTTCCGCCATGCCGCCGCGCGCAAGATGACGGCTGATCGTGTAGCCGGGAACGCTGGGCGTGGCGGGCGGTGTGGCGGTCATGGCCAAATTGTACGCACAGATGCGCGTGAACACGTTCGTGTCCCGGCTTCGCCTCTAACCGGGCGAGATTCCGCCCGAGGCTGACGCGTATTCCACCGCGACGATGAAAAACCGCTGCACTCCACCCGGCAACTGCGCCTCGAATTCGTCGTCGATGCGCTTCTTCAGCATCGCCCGCGCCAGCGGCGAGTCGATGCTGATCCAGCCGAGTTTCGCGTCGGTTTCGTCGGGACCGACGATGCGGTAGCGGGAGAGTTCGCCGCTGACCGCGTGCTCCAGTTCGACGGTGGCGCCGAAGAACACCGCTTCGCGGTCGCTCGGCGCGGCGTCGACGACGCGCAGCGCCTCCAGTCGTTTCGACAGATACCGCACGCGACGGTCGATCTCGCCGAGTTGTTTCTTGCGATAGGTGTACTCGGCGTTCTCGGAGCGGTCGCCCTCGGCCGCGGCGGCGGCGAGGGCTTTCACCACCTCGGGTCGGCGGACGCGCCAGAGGTCGTCGAGTTCGGCCTTCAGCCGCGCATGGCCCTCACGGGTGATGAGGGCCGTGCTCTTTTCGGCGGGCGGTCGCCAGCGGGGCATCGCGGAGTCCGCGGCTCAGCCGCGCTGCAGGGCGGCGCCGTCGAGCTTCACGCTGTCGGCCGAGATCACTTCCAGCGTGCGGTCCTGCTCGCTCTTGCTGTCGGGATCGAGCGTGACCTTGCGGCCGTCCGGCTGCAGGGTCCAGGTGCCCGAGATCGCGCCGTCCTTGCCGGTCAGGCTGAACATGCCGCCGGCGTCGATCTCCAGCACGGTCTCGCCCGCGCTGTAGCGGCCGGCGAAGGCCTTGGCGTCGAAGGTCGGCGCGGCGTCGATCGGCGAGGCGCGGTCCTCGATCACCGCGGCGTCGGTGCCCGGCTCCGGGGCCGGCGGCGGAGGCGGCGGCAGCGCGGCGGCGGGCGACGCGGGCTCGGCCGACGCGGCGTCCGCGGCGGCGTCGGTCGCGGCCTTGGCCTCTGCGTCGGCGGCGGTGTCCGCTTCGGCCGCGCTGTCCTGGCGGCAGCCGGCGGCGAACAGGGCGATCAGCAGGGCGATACAGAACAGCGGTGCGGACTTCCTCGGTGTCATCGTTGCGGTCTCTCGGATGAGGTGGATGGCGGAGCGGGGGAATGCGTCGGCGGATCGAACGCGAGCCTGTTCGGCATGCTCAGCGGCGGCCGCCGAAAATGCTGCCGAGCAGGCCGCGCACGATCTGGCGGCCGATCTGGCTGCCGACGGTGCGCGCGGTCTGTTTGGCCATGGTCTCGACCATGCCCTGGCGGCGTCCGGTGCCGAACACGGCGTCCTTCACCGACTTGCCGAAACCGCCTTCCTCGGCGTCGTCCTGGGCGCGGGTGCGGGCCGGTGGCGCCTTGGCTTGTTCGGCCACGGTTTCGGCCTTCTTCGCCAGCAGTTCGGCGGCGGATTCGCGGTCGATGCGGGTATCGTACTTGCCGCCGACCGGGCTGCCGGCGCGCACCTGGGCGCGTTCGGCCTCGGTGATCGCGCCCATGCGGCAGCGCGGCGGTGCGATCAGGGTGCGTTCGACCGGCATCGGGATGCCCTTGTCCTGCAGGGTCGAGACCAGCGCCTCGCCGGTGCCCAGCTCGGCGATCGCCTTGGCCACGTCGAGCGCGGGATTGGCGACGAAGGTCTGCGCCGCGGTCTTGACCGCCTTCTGGTCGCGCGGGGTGAACGCGCGCAGCGCATGCTGGAAGCGGTTGCCGAGCTGGCCGAGGATCTCGTCCGGCACGTCGTCGGGAAACTGCGAGCAGAAATACACGCCCACGCCCTTGGAACGGATGATCCGCACGACCTGTTCGATCCGCTGCTGCAGCGCCGGCGGCGCGTCGTCGAACAGCAGATGCGCCTCGTCGAACACGAACACGAGTTTCGGCTTGTCCAGATCGCCGACCTCGGGCAGGTTCTCGAACAGCTCCGACAGCAGCCACAGCAGGAAGCTCGAATACAGCTTGGGTTTCAGGATCAACTGGTCGGCGGCGAGGACGTTGACCACGCCGCGGCCGTCGGTCGTCGTGCGCATCAGGTCCTGCAGCTCCAGCGCAGGTTCGCCGAAGAACAGCTCGGCGCCTTCCTGCTCCAGCCGCAGCAGGGCGCGCTGGATCGCGCCGATCGACTGCGCGCTGACCAGGCCATAGCTGGTCGAAATGTCCTTGCGCTCCTCGGCGACCAGGCCGAGCAGGGCGCGCAGGTCCTCCAGATCGAGCAGCAGCAGGCCGCGGTCGTCGGCGAGCTTGAACACGATGTCGAGCACGCCGCTCTGGGTGTCGTTCAGCTCCAGGATCCGGCCGAGCAGGGTCGGGCCCATTTCGCTGACCGTGGTCCGCACCGGATGGCCGAGCTTGCCGTAGAGGTCCCAGAACACCACCGGAGCGGCTTCGTTGCGGTATTCGGGGTTGCCCATCAGGCTCAGGCGCTGCTGGATGCGCTCGTTCATCGCGCCGGCGGCGGCCAGCCCGGCCACGTCGCCCTTCACGTCGGCGAGGAACACCGGCACGCCGATCCGCGAGAAGCCCTCGGCCAGGGTCATCAGGGTCACGGTCTTGCCGGTGCCGGTGGCGCCGGCGATCAGCCCGTGGCGGTTGCCGAATTTCGGCAGCAGATGGACGTTGCCGCTGTCGGGGGTGGTGACGGCCTTGCCGACGAGGATGGGGTCCATGGGTGGCTCTCGCGCGGCTCTCGGGATGGGGACCCGGATTCTATGCGGGATCGCGGCCGGCGGGATGCTCGGGTCGTGGCAGCGTGACCTTCGCCGGTTGCCGCTGCCGGCCCCGGGGGCTACCCTGCCCGATCCCCCGTTCTTCCGATCCGGCGCATGTTCCGATTCGCAGTCCTTTCCGGGCGCTCCGCCCGCGCCGCGCTCGCGGCAGTCCCGCTCCTCCTGGTGTCGCTGTGCGTCGCGCTCCCCGCGCCGGAGGCCCAGGCCCAGTCGCGCCGCGATCGCGAATTCGAGGCGCTGAAGAACCGGATGACCCTCGCCGAGACCCGCTACCGCGAGGCGCTGGTGAAGGTCGGGAACAACGATCCCGCCGGCACGCAGGACAGCAACGCCGCGCTGGAGGACATGGAGGACGTGATCGCGGACTGCATCAAGCTGAAGGGCTGTCCGGTCTCGACGCTCATCGCCAGCTACAAGCGCCTGCTCAAGGCCGACATCGACGCCCGCGTCGCCGGCGACGCCGCGGTGGGCGAGGGCGAGCCGGATCTGATCGACACCGAGATCGCGACCGCCGACGTGCCCGCCTCGGCCGAGGCCGCCGCGCTGCTGAGCGCCGACGGTCAGCGCTTCGTCAACATGGTGCGGATGAATCCGGCGGTGCAGGCCGGCATCCGGCGCTGGCTGACCGACATGCGCGTGTCGCTGATCCAGAGCCACGAGAACTACCAGTACATGCGCCATCTGATGTCGCCGGCGTTCCAGCGCAGCGGTCTGCCGGAGGCCCTGCTGTTCGGGATCATGGCCAAGGAATCGACCGGCCGCGTGCACGTCGGTTCGCGCGCCGGCGCGGTCGGGCCGCTGCAGTTCATGCCCGCGACCGGGCGCCGCTTCGGCCTCGGCCCGGACGGCAGCGGCTTCGACACCCGCTACGACCCGCGGATGTCCGCCGACGCCGCGGCCGCGTATCTCAACGAACGCTACGCCGAGTTCGGCAACAACATCGAGATGTGGCTCGCCGCCTACAACGGCGGCGAAGGCCGCGCCCTGCGCGTGTACCGCTCCAGCGGCGGCCGCAGCTTCTGGGACGAGGATGTCTACGCCCAGTTTCCGGCCGAAACCAAGGACTACGTGCCGATGGTGATCGCCGCGGCCTGGCTGTACCTGCATCCGAAGGAATACGGCCTGAGCTTCCCCAAGGTCGACGCCAAACCGACCACCTTCCGCCTCGCCCGCGCGGCCTCGATCTACGAGCTGACCATCTGCCTCGGCAACGGCGGCACCCGCGACGGCTTCATGCGTGCGCTGCGCAACCTCAATCCGCGCTACGAGGCCGACGACTGGATTCCGTCCGGCACCACGATGAACGCGACCGTGAAGATCGCCGGCCTCTACCAGCGCCACTGCATCCAGGGCGAACGCGCCGAGCTGGCGAAGCAACTGGTCGGCAGCGATCCGAACGCGGCGATCGTCCGCGTCGGCGCGATCGAATCGGTGGCGACCGGCGTCGCCGGCGCGGACGGCACCGCCGCACCCGACGCGACCGCAGCCACCGCCGCACCCGCGCCGCCGGCCGCACCGCCCAGACCGCGCGGCCCGCGCCAGCACAAGGTCGAACGCGGCGACACCCTGATGTCGATCGCGCGCCGCTACAGCTGCCGGGTCGACGAACTGGCGCGCGCCAACGGCCTCAAGGCGCCGCGCTACACGGTGCGACCGGGACAGAATCTCAAGCTGCAGGGCTGCGGCGGCTGAGCCGCCGCCATCGGCGTCTGGTCGAGGTCATGTCTTCGATGGATGTCGACGGATCTCGACGGTAGAGCGGACTTCAGTCCGCTGCCTCTCGCCGCAAAAAAGCGAAGCGGCCTGAAGGCCGCTCTACCGGATTTCTCGTAAGTGCAGCGGCCTGAGGGTCGCTCTACCGAACGTCGGGACGGCCCGCGTCCTCCGCCCGCTCGCCCAACGGCAGCGCGATCCCCGACAGCTTCCACAACAGCCCCCGATGCCGGCGCAGGGTGAGCGTCGCCGGCAACGCCGGGTCGCCGCCGATGTCCACGCGCACGACGAAGGTCGAGCCATCGACATAGCCGCCTTCGCCGCGCTGCTGTCGCGCATTCTGCGCGGCGCTGTCGGTGGCCGGCGCCGCGTCCGTGGACGGCATCAGTTCCCGCGCCAGACCGCGGCCGGTGAACAGCAGCATCAGGCCCTGCTCCGAGACGGCCGCGTCGATCGCCGGCGCCGCGGCGGTGCTCGCCAGCGCGGCGCCGAAATCGCGCCAGCCGCCGCTGCCGTCGCCGCCGAAACGCGCGCTCGCCGCGCTCGCGAACTGCGCCTTCAGGTCCTCGCGCACCGCCGGGAAATCGACGTGGCGGGCGAGGGCAGCGGCATCGCCGCGCTCCACCGCGCGCTGCATCGCGCGCACGGTCAGGTGCGGTGCGTAGTAGATCCAGACGCAGAACGCCGCCGACAGCAGCAGCGCGAGCGGAACGAGGACACGACGCATGCGGGCGCTCCGGCGAGGGCGAGCCCCGAGCGTAGCAGGCCCGCGATCGCCTGTCGCCGCAGCGTCGCGACGCTCAGCCCGGGAACTGCACCCGCATCATCTGCTCGTTGACGTAGTGATTCTGGACGAAGACATCGCCTTCGTCGTTGCGGCTGGCGTTGCGATAGATTTCGAAGCCGAGGCCGTCGTCGTTGTCCCAGACGATCCGGTCGCCGACCTGCGGCGACCAGTCGGAGGC
>JBIJBH010000146.1:0-7837 GCA_044345315.1 Lysobacteraceae bacterium | reverse complement strand
CGACATCGGCGACGCGATGCTGCTCGGCCGTCTGCTGGAGCGACTGTTCGAGGAGGGCGTGGTGCTGGTGACCACGTCCAACGCCGCGCCGGTCGATCTGTACCGCGACGGCCTGCAGCGCGCGCGCTTCCTGCCTGCGATCGCGCTGCTCGAACGACGCTGCCGCGTGCTGCTGCTCGATTCCGCGCACGACTACCGGCTGCGCGCATTGACCCGCTCGCCGGTGTACCGCACGCCGCTCGATGCGGACGGCGACGCCTGGCTGGAAACGCGCTGGCACGAACTGCGCGGCGACGACGACCACCGCGACGCCGGCATCGTCGTCGACGGCCGCCGCATCGCGGTGCGCGCGCGCACCCGCGGCATGGCCTGGTTCGATTTCGCCGCGCTGTGCGAAGGCCCGCGCGGCACCGCCGACTACATCGAGATCGCGACCGAATTCCACACCGTCTTCATCGGCGACGTGCCGCTGTTCGACGGCGGCAACGACGACCCCGCACGCCGCTTCGTCAACCTGATCGACGAACTCTACGACCGCCGCGTCAACCTCATCTGCACCGCCGCCGCCGCGCCGACCGCGCTCTATCGCGGCGAGCGTCTCGCCGCCGCGTTCGAGCGCACCGCCTCGCGCCTGATCGAGATGCAGAGCGCGGACTATCTCGCGCTCGAACATCGCGGCTGAACGGCCTGCGAAAGTTTGGCCACAATTGCGGCGATCGCGGCGATCACAGCGAAATCGGCGCAGCACGTTCATGGAGCGCGGGAAAAAATCGCTTGCAAGGGCATGGCCGACGTGCTAGTACTGATCGCGCTCTGCGCACTGAATCGTCATGGAACGACGCGATCTCCGCAAGGACCTCGAGCCTCCCACGACGATTCCAGACCCGGAGCGCGATGCGCGTCCGTCAGGCATCGCTGCCCGACGGAAACGGACATCGCACAAACCACCACTGTCGTAAGCACATGGAGAGACTGATATGAAGAAGATCGAAGTCGTCAAGGTGCAGAAACTGAAGACCACCGCCGTGGCCCTGTATCCCATCTGGGAATGCTGGCCCTTCTTCCGCTTCTGATGCGTTCGGACTGACCGGCGTACGACGCCGAGCCCGCCGCACACACGACGGACTCCGACGCCACGCGATGGTCGCGAACCGGCGGCATGCCGCCGGTTCGTTCGCTCCGAGCCCAGCAGCAGAATGCGTTGCTGCGATCCATCCGGTGACGATCGCACGTCCCGCAACGCGAGCGCGTCCGCCGCCCGTTCCATGACCCCGAGCGAGGTCGCCGGCGCGGCGCAGAGAGTTTCTTGCCGTTCTTCACTGCGCACGTAGTCCCTGGAGTCGAGATGTCCGCCGCGTTGCCGTCTTCCGACGAATCCTTTTTCGTCATTCCGCTGTCGATACAGAAGGAGGGCGAGGATTACTGCATCGGCAACGCCGAGATCGATGCGTTCTACCAGTTTCCCGAGACCGGGCTTAGGATCATCGAGCGGCTTCGCCGGGGCTACACCGCAGGACGGATCCGAACGGAATTCGCCGCCGACAGCGAAGCGGTCGACGTCGACGACTTCATCGCCACGCTGCGCGAGATCGGCTTCATCTACCCGCAGACCGAACGCGAACGCTTCCGCGATGCGATCGCTGCCAGCGGCGAGGGCGATCGCCGGCTGAGCTTCCGGGCGCCGCAGTGGCTGGCCCGAGCGGTGTTCTCTGTGCCATCGCTGGTGTTCTATCTCGCCATCCTCGGCCTCGCCGGCCATGCCGCGTTCGAAGACCCGCGCCTGCGCCTGAATCTGGAGGCGTTCTATCTCGAACAGCATCTGACCCTGACCCTCGTCCTGCTGTTGCTGCTGTACGGCGTGACCGCATCGCTGCACGAACTCGGCCACATGCTGGCTGCGGCGCGCTACGGGGTCGCGTCGCGACTGGGTATCGGCAATCGTCTGTGGAGCATCGTCGCCGAAGCCGATCTCACCGGAATCCTCGCTCTTCCGAAGTCTCAACGCTATCTGCCACTGCTCGCAGGCATGATCGTCGATCTGCTCAGCATCGCCCTGATCACCCTGCTGCTGCAGCAATTGCTGCACCGGGGGCACGACGGGTTCGCGATCCAATTGCTGCAGGCGCTGGTGCTGCAGATCCTGATCTCGATCAGCTGGCAATTCAACGTCTTTCTCAAGACCGATGTGTACTACGTGGTCTGCACCCGCTACGGGCATCCGGACCTCGACCGCGAGGCGCGCGTCTATCTGCGCGACCGCATGCACGCATTGAGCTTCGGCATGCTCGGCGAGCGCGCCGCCCGCATCGATCGCCGCCATCTCGGCACGCTGCGCGCGTTCGCCGCGTTGTGGCTGACCGGCCGGATCGCGGCGCTCGGATTCCTGTTCCTCATCCTCATTCCCACACTCGTGCGCTACGTCGACCGCGCACGCATCGCCCTCGTCGATCCCCAGATCGGACGCGCTGCGGCCTGGGACGCCGCCGTGTTCGCCGCGATCTCGCTCGTTCTGTTCGCGATCGGCATGACGCTGTGGTTGCGACGCCGTCGGCGCAGCGAATGAACCGGCATCGCGGCACACCGAAATTCCTTCTTTCCAGGAGCTCCTCATGACCGGAATCGCCGAAATCCGCCCATCCCAACTGCATCGGCTGCTGCCGGCCGCGAATGCGCGCCCGCGCGCTCCGCTGAGCGCCGCCGGAGTCGGGGCGCCGCAGATCGACCGGTTGTTCCGCATCGATGTCGACTTCGCCCACGACGGCACCTGGAGCGGCGTGCGCGGACTGGTCGCCGATGCCTACGTCGAACTGCTCGAACACGGGCACGATGCGCTGGTGCAGAGCCACGACTACGAACTGCACCGGGTGCTGCCCGAGTACCGCGACCGGATCGTGCTGCGCCACGCCTGCCTGACCGACACCGCGCACGGCTCGGAACGCACCCGCAATTTCCCGCTCGATCGCGCCTATCGCCTGGTGCACGGTCTGGTCGGGATGCTGCTCGAATGGAAGCGCCTGCTCGGTGCCGGCAAACGCTGGGTCGTGGTGGTCGAGCGCTTCGACCAGGCCCAGCATCTGGCCGCGCGCTTCGTGGCCGAGCTGGCGCGGCGCGGCGGCGGCGAGGATGGTTTCGAGGTCCTCATCGACGACGCGACCACCGCCGTGCAGGGCATGCGCACCGAAGCGACCGGCACGACCACCGCGGATCTTGGCCTGTCTCCGCAACCGGCACCGCGTCTGACCGAAGACGAGCACCTTGCGCTGCAGGCACGCCTGCGCCGCAACGACATCCTCGACTGGGAAGAACGCTACCCGCTGATGCTCGCGTACCACCGCGAGCGCGGCGACGCGCTGGCGGCGGCGGAAGTCGCGCTGCGCGCGCTGTGCATCTGCAATCACTACGGCTATTACCACGAATCGGCCAGCTTCGCCGACACCGTGCTCCCCCATTTCGACGCCATCGTCGGCGACGATCAGGACGCGCGCTGGAACTACATCGGCAACATCTTCCAGGGACTGGCGACCACGGGCGCCGAGGATCGCGCGCTGGATCTGGTCCTCACCCACGCCGAGCCGCAACTGACGCGCACCGACATCCGCGCGCGCATGCATTACCTGCTGTCGATGGCCTATCTGCGCTATACCCGGGCACCGAAGCTCGATCTCGCCGAGACGCACATCCTCGCCGCAGCCGAAGCGATCGAAGCGGCACGCGAAACGGCCGCGCGCGAGGATTACCTGTTCCTCAAGGTATTCATCGACAACGGTCTGGCGTTCCTGCGCGTGCGCCAGGGTCGCCAGGCGGAGGCGCTGGCGCTGTGCCAGTCGGGTTATGCGCTGCTCACCCGGGAGCTCGGCGAGGAAGCCCATCGCCTGCACCGTTCGGTGCTGCAGTACAACACCGCCCAGGTCTACGTGATGCTCGGCCACGGCGAGGAAGCGCTGGAGCACTACCATCGCTCGATCGAGATGGATCCGTACTACTCCGAGTACTACAACGAAGTCGGCAACATCCTGCAGCGGCAGGACCGGTTCGCCGAGGCGAACGCGATGTACGACCAGGCGATCGCCTACAGCGCGCCGTATCCGGAAGTGCATCTGAACAAGGGCATCTGCCACATCGGCCTGGGCGAACACGCCGAGGCGATCGAGCACTTCGCCCGCAGCCTCGAACTCAATCCGCACCAGCCCGACCTGTACCTGGTGCGCGCCGAAGTGCACGAGGCGGAGGGCCACAGCGCGGAAGCCCTGGCCGATTACGATGCGGCGCTCTCGCTGGCGCCCGATCTGGTGCCGGCCCGCGTGAACCGAGCCGTGCTCCACTACGGCGAAGGTCGCTATGCGGAGGCGCTGGCCGACATGGATCACGTCGTCGCGATCGACCCGGACCAGCCGGACCACTACCTCAACCGCGCCGAGATCCACAAGGCACTGGCCCAGCGCGAGCTGTACCAGCGCGATCTCGACAGCGCCGAGGCGCGGCGCAAGGCGGCCTGATCGGGGCGGCTACTTCGCCGCCCGGATGCGCAGGCCCTTGAGCTGCGGCTGGCCGTCGATCACGTCGGTCCAGACCACGTGGGCGACATCGCCGACGAGGGCGATGCGCGGGAAGCCGGTGCCGCGACCCTGGCCCTGCACGTCGGCCAGCTTCACGCGCTGCACCTGCTTCGACAGATCCGGAAGGTAGCGCGCCAGCCACAGCGTCTGTTGTCCGCCCTCCTCGCGCAGCCACAGCAGCCAGACCTGGCGGGCGTCGAACGCGAGCGCGACCCGGCCCTGCACCGCCGCGCCGCGATCGACCGTGACCGGCGCGGCGAAGCTGGCGCCGCCATCGGCCGAACGCGCCAGTTTCACCGCCGGCACGTCGCCGGCGGCCGTATACCACGCGACCGCCGCGGCGCCGTCGTGCGCCGCGACCGCGGGCCCGTTGACCGGGCAGGCCGGCATCTTCCAGTCGTCGGCGTGCACCCGCACCGGCTTCGACCAGGTCTTGCCGTCGAAACGCACGGCGTGAATGTCGCGGATCTCGCCTTCGCTGCGGCCGCGATACACCAGCAGCGCACCGTCGCCGATCGCCACCGCGTCGGTCTGGCAGCAGTCGCAGACGCGGCCGTCGATCTCGACCTCTGCCGCGGGCTGGAGGCGGGCGTCGAACACCGCCGCGCGCAGGGTCATTGCACCGCCGCCATGGCCGTCCGCGGGCTTGTCGGCGGCGGTCTTGCCCTGGTGTTCGGCGTGCGCGGCGTGCGCGGCGTGCGCATCGTGGGTCTCGTCGGCACCGGCGGTGTTGCGGCCGTCCAGCCAGGCGACGCCGAGCGCGTCGTCGCCCTGCGGCCAGAACGAGACGAAGCCGTGCTCGGTGGTGGTGGCGTCGTCGTGGACCCGGCGCGGCGGACTCCAGTTCGTGCCGCGATCGAGCGAGCGCACGAGCATGATGTCGTAGGCGTAGGGCGCATCGGCCGACTTCTGCAGCCAGTGCGCCCACAGCGCGCGATCGGGGGTCGCCGCGATGTGCGGCGTATCCGCCCAGTTGACGAACATCGCATTGCCGACCGCGATCGTGCGCACGCGCTCCCAGCGCCCGTCGGGGTAGTGCTCGGCGAACTGGAACGCCGGCCGCCGGCCGGGCTGGGTGTTGAGCCAGCTCAGCAGCAAGCGACCGTCCGCCCCGGCGAACAGATCCGGCTGCGCCGAACCGGGCTGCGCCGGCAACGCCCAGGATTCGATCGCGAGCTCGCCGGAAACGTTGGCCGACGGCGCCTCCGGCGCGGGGCTGCAGGCGGCGAGGAGCAGGACGAACGCCGGCAATGCGGCGCGGAACGGTAGAGAAAAGAGGCTCGTGCGCATTCTCTTAGGGTACGCCCATCCCGGCCCGTCGGCACCCCGCGCAGGGACCGCACCGTGCAGACGGAAGAACGACGGCACAGACATGGAAACGACGGACGCGCCGCAGGCCCGGGCAGCGACGCGATCAGCGCCCGCCGCGCGGTGCCGCCGCCATGCCCTGTTCGAGCGAGCGCAGGCTTTCGCGGGCGCTGCGGTCGGCCGCCTGGGCGCGGGCCTGCAGTTCGGCCTGCGCGCTGCGGAAGGCCTCCAGACCGCGCTCGGTCTCGAACAGGATCTCGTCGCCCTCCTCGACCCAGCGCTCGCGCAGCAGCACTTCGGCCAGCGCCGCGCCGCCGTCGATCAGCCCGCGCTCGGACGCGGCGACCGCCTCGAAATCGCGATCGATGTTCTCGCCGGCAAGACGCTGCTCGAAGCCCTGGCGGAAGGCGGTCGGCAATTCGGTGCGGCGCATCTCGCGCAGCATGTTCTGCGTCGTCGCCCGCTCGCGCGCGATCCAGTCGTCCACCGCCTTGCGCGCGCCGGCGACCCGCGCGTCCACCAGCGCCCGCGCGTCGCGACGGCGCAGATCTTCCGCTTCGAGCAGGCGGTCCCAGCCGACGGCGTCGATGTCGGCGAGATAGCGGTTGCGGTTCTCGATCCGCTCGCGCACCACCGACTGCATCAGATAGGCGGCGAGCGCGTGCGAATCGCCCGGCTCCGGCGCTTCGAGCCGTTTCGAAAGCGGCGTCTGCCGGCCTTCGCGCGCCGCCACGGTCGCGCGATACATCTCCTGCTGCGCCGAGTGCAGGGCCTCGGCGAGCATGCGTTCGTCGCGGATGCGCTCGCGGATCGCCACCGACAGCGTGGTCAGACCGAGCACGAACACGACGTAGACCGCCAGCCAGCCGAGCCGGAACCACAGCGGACTGTCGCGCAGCACGAACAGCATCGCGAGACCGGTGAGCAGCAGGGCGCCGACGACCCGGCCCATGATCGCGCCGGCGGATTCGTCCGCGGTGGTCACGGTCAACAGCATCACCAGCACGATCATGCCGACGATGAAGCCGATCACCGCCGCGGGCCACTGCGGTTTCGGTTGCGGTCTGCGCGCAGCGGTCTGCATGTACGGAAGTCCCCTGTGAACGAAAAGAACGCGCCGCGACGACGCGCGGCGATGCGTCGGGCTCAGCGCGCGGACACCGCGGCCTGCGCCGCACCGCGACGCTTGACCAGATGCACCAGCAGCAGCGAGATCGCCGCCGGGGTCATGCCCGGGATCCGCTGCGCCTGACCGACCGTCTCCGGACGCACGCGCTGCAGTTTCTGCTGCACTTCGATCGACAGGCCGCGCACGTTGGCGTAGTCGAAATCGGCCGGGATCGCGGTGTGTTCGTGACGCTGCTGGCGTGCGATCTCGTCGCGCTGGCGGGCGAGGTAGCCGGAATACTTGGCCTCGATCTCGACCTGTTCGGCGACCTCGGCGTCGACGACGCCCGGACCGAGCGCCGGCACCATCATCAGCCGCGCATAGTCCAGCTCCGGACGGCGCAGCAGATCCAGCGCATGGGTCTCGCGGCTCAGATCGATGCCCAGGGTCGCGACCGCATCGCGCCCGGTGGCGTTGTTCGGCGCCGCCCACAGCCCGCGCAGACGCTCGCTCTCGGCCGCGACCGCATCGCGCTTGCGCGCGAAGCGCTCCCATCGCGCCGCGTCGACCAGGCCGAGTTCGCGGCCGCGCTCGGTCAGGCGCAGGTCGGCGTTGTCCTCGCGCAGCTGCAGCCGGTATTCGGCGCGGCTGGTGAACATGCGGTACGGCTCGTTGGTGCCGTGGGTGATGAGATCGTCGATCAGCACGCCGATGTAGGCTTCGTCGCGACGCGGCGACCAGGCGTCGAGCCCGCGCACGTGACGCGCCGCGTTGAGCCCCGCGATCAGGCCCTGCGCCGCCGCTTCCTCGTAGCCGGTGGTGCCGTTGATCTGGCCGGCGAAGAACAGCCCGGAGACCAGCTTGG
>JBIJBH010000145.1:0-7844 GCA_044345315.1 Lysobacteraceae bacterium | reverse complement strand
ACGGTGAGCGCGACGCACACGATCAGCGCCGGATACAGCCGCAGCGCGCGCGCGAGCAGGAATTCGCGCCAGGGGTGGCGCTGCACGCTGGCCGCGACCAGGAAACCGCTGATCACGAAGAACACGTCGACCGCGAACGCGCCGGCCGAACGGCTGAGCGTGAGCCGCGCGAAGTGATCGTTGCCGGCGGTGCCGGTGATCGCCCAGGCGTGGCTCCAGATCACCAGCCAGGCGGCGATCAGACGGATCAGATGGAAGTGATTGCGGCCACCGTCCCAGGCATCGAGCAGGGTCGGCGCGCGCGAAGCAGCCCTCATTCCCGCGCTGCGTCCACGACCAGTTCGACCGAGGTTTCGAGCGCGAGCGAGAGATCGCGCTGCGGGTCGCGGATGTCGGCCAGGATGCGATAGCGGCCGGGCGCGTCCTCGGGCTCGAACACGATGCCGAGGCCGAGCGGCGAGAGTTGCACCATCCGCGGTGCGGTCGGTACCCCCGGGGCCAGCGGTTGATCGCGGAATTCGCCGTAGACGCTGCCGTCGGGCGCGAGAATGCGCAGATCCGCCCGCGCCGGGCATTCGCTGCCGGCGGGCGCATCGTCCGCGCAGCCGACGTAGAAGATGAAGATGCTCACGCCGTCGCCGCGGCGGGCGCTATCGGTTGTCTCCAGCCGCGGCCCGTGCTCTGTCGGGGTCGAATGCCATTCCTGCAGGAAACGTTCCGCCTCGGCCGCGGCGACCACATGGATCTGCGCCGAGAACGCGCCGTCGCGGTCCTCGAAGTCGCGCTGCGCGGCGGTCGGCGGCGTCTTCGAGACGGCGGCCGGGGTCTTGCTGCGGTTCGGTTCGGCTTGCGCCGTGGCGATCTGCGCGGTCGCGATCGCGGCCGACCACGCGCACAGCGCAAGGACAAGGCGTATTCCTTTCATGTCGTCGAATTTCCAGTGAAGTACCAGTGCCAGGGCTCGTAGACGATGCCGTGCGGGTTGTCGCGCGGATAACTCATGCGGAAGCCATGTCCGCCGGCGTGCGCGCACAGCCAGGCGAAAGCGGCGGTCTCTTCGAACGATTCCTCCGCCGGCGGTTCGCCGGGCGCGCCGATGTCGAGCGCGCGGCCGCTGTGATGTTCGCTGAAGCCGGGCGCGGCGTTGACGGTGAGGATGTCCGCGACGGCGAGGCCGCGCGCGCGTTTGCGTTCGAAGATGCCGAGTTGGTAATCGTGGCTGCGGTAACCGGAAATCGCCTCCAGCACCACGCCGTCGCGCAGCGCCGCGGCGCGCAGCCGCGCCCAGGCGCGCGCGGCGTCTGCATGCAGCCACAGCGGCCGGCGATAACGATCGAAACCGGCGAAGGCCAGCCAGACCGGTTCCGGCACCAGCGGCAATCCGCTGCGCGCAGCGTAGTCGTCGGCGTCGAGGCCGAGTGCGTCCAGTCGGTCGCGCAGCGCGTGCAGCGGCAGCGCGGCCGGCGCGCGCGCGCCGGCCTGCGGCAGCGGCGCGTCGATCGCGTCCAGGGCCTCGTCGAGGCCGGGCGCGCGGTTCCAGCGGTCCGCCAGCCCCAGCCAGCCTTCGGGCAGTTCGGCGGCGAGATAGCGGCCGTCGCGCTTGCGCCGCAGCACCCAGCGTGCGCGCGACAGGCTGCGTGCGTCGCGGCTGCTGCGCGGCGCCAGCAGCCATGCCGGCCAGGCTTCGAGGGTGGCGCTGTTGAGCAGGACGCGGGGATGCGGGCGCATCGGCACAGGTTAGCGCCGGCGCCCGCGCTCCGCCACGACGCGCAGCGCGTCCAGCAGCGCCTGCGGGCGCTCCAGGCTCAGCAGCAGCATGCGCCCGCTGCGTTCGGGCAGGGCCAGCACGCGCTGCCTGTCGGTCAACAGCGCGAAGGCTCGGCTGCGGTTGCGCAGTCGGAAATGTCCTCCGCGGAAGCCGTGGACCGCGGTGCCGAACGTCTTCCACCGCGGCACGAGTCCGGCTTCCTCGCGCAGATCGACGATCCGCGCGGCGTCGAGATCGAGCTGATCCACCGCTACCGTGGTGCTGTGGAGCGCAGCGGCGATGCGCAGTTGCCTGCCGTCCAGAATGACGTGCCGCCGGCGCAGCGACCAGCTCAGCAGGGCGATGACGAGCGCGACGGGAATCAGCGCCAGCCACAGCAGCGGCTGCTCGCGCGCCGCGAAGCCGATCCCGACCAGCCCGGCCACAAGGCCGAAGGCCGGCGCGATCATGACCAGTCTCAGGTCCGGCGGCGTGATCGCGAACTCGCGGCGCATCTCATTCGCTCCCGGCCTTCTGCGCGCCGATCCAGGCGGCGACATCGGCGATGAGTTCGGGCGCGACGTGCCCGGGCTGCTGATAGTCGTCCGGCTTGCCCTCGCCGGGGATCCCGAGATGCGTCAGGGTCTCGTACAGCTTGAACGCGACCCGCGGATCGTCGTGATACGCGCCTTTCCAGCGCTGCCAGTCGGCGTCGACCACCTGGATGTCGCGCCCGCCCTGCAGGATCAGCATCGGCTGCGCGATCTTCGCCGCTTCGGCGACCGGGTCGACCGCCTCGACGCTGCGCCAGTAATCGGCCGGCATGCCCAGCGGCAGCTGCGCGGGGGTCAGCTCGCGTCCGCTGCGGAAGGCTTCGACGCTGGCGGTCAGGCGCTGGATCGCCACGTTTTCCTTATCGCTCACCTTGCCGTCGTTGAGGATCGCGAGCCGGCGGTTCTGTTCGATCACCAGATCCAGCAGCGGACGTGCCGGTGCGGCCAGCAGGATCAGCCCGGCGATCTTCGGATCGCGCGCGCCGATCCGCGGCGCCATCATCCCACCCTGGCTGTGGCCGAGCACGAACACGCGCTTCGGGTCGATGCCCGACTGCGCGCGCAGCGCGGCGACCGCGAGCAGAGCGTCGTCGGTGGTTTCGTTGTCGATGGTGACGCCGGCGGCGTAATCCTGGGGGCGCGCCTTGCTGCGTTTCTCGTAGCGCAGCACCGCAATGCCGCGCTCGGCGAGGCCGCGGGCGATGTCGACGAAGGGTTTGTTCGGGCCGATGGTCGTATCGCGGTCCTGCGGTCCGGAGCCGTGCACCAGCACCACCGCGGGGAACGGGCCGTCGCCGGCGGGCAGGGCGAGCGTGGCCGGCAGCGCGGTCTCGCCGTCGCCGACCCGCAGCTCGAGCTCGCGGTAGTTCGCGCCTTCCGGCACCGGCGGCGCCGGCGCGGCCGCGGCGGCGGACGCCGAGGCGGGACGCAGCAGGAAACCGGAAATGCGGTCGTCGGGCTCGAACGACAGGCTCGCGTTCAAGGTCGCGTTCTCGAACATCAGCGGCACGGTGACGATGCGGGTGCCGTCGCGGGCGGTGCTGCGCGGTTCGCCGCGTCCCTTCGCCGCGCCGAGCTGGGTCGGCAGCGAGATCCAGATCTGTTTCAACTGGTCGACGCCGACCGTGGCGGCCATCCGCTCGTCGAAACGTGCGTGCACCGCGTCGAAACGGCCGGCGTCCATCTCGTCGAGTACCGCGAGCGCCAGCGGCACCGCGTCGGTCGCGGCCGGCGTTGCCGTGTCCGGCTGCGCCTGCGGTGGACTCTGCTGCGCCGGGTCCTGCGCAGACGCCGGCGACAGCGCGGCGGGCAGCAGCAGAAGGGTCGCGAGCAGGGCGCCGTGGGCGCGGATGCGTGAGGAATGGGTCATGGCGTGTCTCCGTCGGAGGGCGTGGATTCCGGTGCGGCCTCGCCCTGCGGCTTGAGCCGTCCGGCCTTGCGCAGGGCGTCGCGCAGCACGTATTCGATCTGGGCGTTGAGGCTGCGCAGCTCGTCGTCCGCCCAGCGCTGCGCCGCCGCCAGGATCTCGGCGTTGATGCGCAGCGGATAGGCCTTCTTCTCGGACATGGCGGAATCGTCTGCGTGGGGGCGGCGTGGGGGAGTGGAAGGCTCAGTACAACGAGCCGGTGTTCACGATCGGCTGGGTCGCGCGTTCGCCGCAGAGCACGACCAGCAGATTGCTGACCATCTGCGCCTTGCGCTCTTCGTCGAGCTGCACGGTGCCCTTCTTCTGCAGTTCGTCCAGCGCCATCTCGACCATGCCGACCGCGCCGTGCACGATCCGGGTGCGCGCGGCGATGATCGCGTTGGCCTGCTGCCGCTGCAGCATCGCCTGTGCGATCTCCGGCGCGTAGGCGAGGTGGCTGATGCGCGCGTCCAGCACTTCGACGCCGGCGTCGGCCAGCCGCTCCTGCAGTTCCTTCTTCAGATGATGGCCGACCTCGGTGGCGTGGCTGCGCAGCGCGAGCTGGCCTTCCTCGTGCTGGTCGTAGGGATAGCTGGTGGCCATCGCGCGCAGCGCGGACTCTGACTGGATGTGCACGAAGCTCTCGTAGTCGTCGACGTTGTAGACCGCCTCGGCGCTGTCCACGACCTGCCAGACGATGACCGCGGCGATCTCGATCGGGCTGCCGTCCAGCTCGTTGACCTTGAGCTTGCCGCTCTCGAAGTTGCGCACCCGCAGCGAGACCTTCTTCTTGGCGAAGAACGGGTTGTTCCAGCGCAGCCCGTTCTCCTTCACGGTACCGACGTACTTGCCGAACAGATTCAGTACGGCGGCCTGGTTGGGCTCGACCATGTACAGACCGACCATGCCGAAGATGCCGACCAACACGGCGACGATGCTCGCGATGATGCCGACCACGGCGGTCATGCCGCCGGCGGTGGCGGAGGCGAACATCGCATAGGAACTGGCCGCGAGCAGCGCGAGGAAGAACAGCAACAGCGGGATGCCGGGCAGGGAGCGGTAGGCGTTCTCTTTCATGGCGGCGACTCTCGGGGTGGTTGAATGATCAATTGATATCAAAAAGATATCACTCTACGCAACCGCTCTCGGACGAACGGCAGCCGCAGCGCCGGCGATCCTCACCGCGTACGCCGTCGGTTTTCCGCAAATCATTGATTTAAAATGCCCTCTTCCCTCCGGAGACTGCCCGCATGCCGACCCCCGCCAGCCCGCCGCCCGCGCTCGAATTCGGCACGCCGCTGTCGCCTTCCGCCATCCGGGTGCTGCTGCTGGGCTCCGGAGAACTGGGCAAGGAGGTTGCGATCGAACTGCAGCGGTTCGGCTGCGAGGTGATCGCCGCCGACCGCTACGCCGACGCCCCGGCGATGCAGGTCGCGCACCGCAGCCACGTGCTGAACATGCTCGACGGCGACGCCCTGCGCAGTCTCATCGCCGAGGAGCGGCCGACCCTGATCGTGCCGGAGATCGAGGCCATCCACACCGAAACCCTGATGCAGCTGGAGTGCGAATTCGCCGGTCGCGGGACCCATACGCGGATCGTGCCGACCGCGCGTGCGGCGCGGCTGACCATGGATCGCGAGGGCATCCGCCGCTTGGCCGCGGAAACGCTCGGCCTGCCGACCTCGGCCTATCGTTTCGTCGACGATCGCGAGGCCTATCGCGCGGCGGTCGCCGAGATCGGCCTGCCCTGCGTGGTCAAGCCGGTGATGTCGTCCTCGGGCAAGGGCCAGAGTCTGGTGCGCACGGCCGAAGACATCGACGCGGCCTGGGACTACGCGCAGTCCGGCGGCCGCGCCGGCGCCGGGCGTGTGATCGTCGAGGGCTTCATCGATTTCGATTACGAAATCACCCTGCTGACCGTGCGTCACGCCGGCGGCACCGATTTCTGCGACCCGATCGGGCATCTGCAGCGCGACGGCGACTACCGCGAAAGCTGGCAGCCGCAGCCGATGTCGCCGCGGGCGCTGGCGCGCGCGCAGGAAATCGCGAAGACCATCACCGACGATCTCGGCGGCTGGGGTCTGTTCGGAGTCGAACTGTTCGTGAAGGGCGACGAAGTCTGGTTCTCGGAAGTCTCGCCGCGGCCGCACGACACCGGTCTGGTGACCCTGATCTCGCAGGATCACAGCGAATTCGCGCTGCACGCGCGCGCGATCCTCGGCCTGCCGATTCCGCGGATCGGGCAGTGCGGTCCATCGGCCTCCTGCGCGGTGCTGGCCCACGGCCACGGCGTGCCCGCGTTCGAGGGCGTGGCCGATGCGCTGCGCGCGCCGGGCACCGCGCTGCGTCTGTTCGGCAAGCCGGTGGTCGAAGGCCATCGCCGGGTCGGCGTCACCCTCGCGCTCGGCGACGATATCGACGAGGCCCGCGCGAAGGCGCGCGACGCCGCCGCGGCGCTGAAGATCGAGCTGCGCTGAGCGCGCCGACCGCCTGCCCTGCAGAGAGTGGATCGCACATCCACTGCCCCGCCTGTTTTGCAGAGCGGATCGCACATCCACTGCCCCGCCTGTTTTTGTAGAGCGGATCGCAGATCCGCTGCCTTGCCTGTTTTTGCAGAGCGGATCGAAGATCCGCTACCCCGCCTGTTTTTGTAGAGCGGATCGAAGATCCGCTACCCTGCCTGTTTTTGTAGAGCGGATCGAAGATCCGCTACCCCGTCTCCGGAGAGTTTGCAGCGGATCTGCGATCCGCTCTACAACAGCCTCCCGTGTCATCAGCAGAGGAGTTCCCGATGAACGACAGCAACGGCTACGCCGTGTTCCTCTTCCCGCAGGCGCTGGAGGCCCTGGGCGATCCGATCCGGCCGTTCCTGCAGGACGGGCCCGCCGGGCCGCATGTGGCCTGCACGTCGATCGACACCGGCGGCGCTTTCGTCGAGATGACGATCGAGGGGCGCACCCCGGAAGGACGCGCCCTGTCGCTGGAACTGATGGTGCCCGCCGGCATGGTGCGGATGGTGGTCTCGACCCAGAGCGAGGGTCTCTTCGGGTTCGGCTTGCGGCATCCCGAGCCGGTGCCGGTCGCGCTGCCGGTGATCGGCCCGACCGCGGAACCGGCGAGAGCCCCGTCCGGGGCGTTGCCCGCGACAACAGATGGTCCAGGAAACGAAGAGCGTTAGCGCATGAACAGACCAAGCCCGCTCGGTAACGCGGCTGAGTATCTGATGTCCACCCAGAGCGCCGTCCGGCATCTTTTCGATGCCATCGAGGAATATCGAGCCCTGCTGCGCGGGGGGATTCTAAGGGGGCCCTCCGGCTTTTCCAGGGATGATGATCCGGACGCTGTTGGAGCCTCGATCGACGTATGGATGCAGGAAAACGCTCAAGCAATTGAAGATGCTTTCGAGTCGCAGCGTCGCTATAGCGCGGAGCGATTCGCGATGGCGACATTGTGCGGCGCCGTAATCCAAGTCGCACAGAAGGGGCTTGAAGTGCATTCGATCAACAGGCAGGTCCCGGAGGGGCTGCCTGATTGCATCCGCGGCAAGCTGGCCAGATATTGCGTGGGAACCAGTGTCAGATCTATCCCGCGTGGCCTGATCATATACGCTGCTCGCAATCAGCACTTTCACTTCAATGATCCCGAGCTTGGCAAGCCGAGTCGCGAGGTCTTTGACCGACTTGCGTTGAACCATGGCTCAGTTGCTCATGCCGGGCAGAAAGATCCAGCTTTCGATGTTGGCAAACATTCCGGTAGCAGCCTTGCGGCAGCGGTAGTCCACCTGATTGGCTGGCGCGATTATTCAGCCTATGAATCCGACATGCGTTCGATGTTGGGAGTGCCTGCAGAAGCCTGAAGGGCATTCTCTGCGATGCCGGATTGAGGTGAACTGCTCAATGAATGCCCGGCCCCAGCCGACGCCCGCCCTGGCCGCCGCGGACCATCGGTTGCGGTCGGCCGAGCAGATAACCCTGACCGAACTGGCAGCCCTGTTCGAGCAGGATCCTGCGCTGGTCTTCGGTTTCGATGCCCTCGGCGATGGTGTCGATGCCGAGGGTGATCGCCATCGCCAGGATCGCGCGCACCAGCGCCAGGGTCTCGGTGCTGGACTCGCCCTGCAGCTCGGCGACGAAGCTGC
>JBIJBH010000004.1:0-24026 GCA_044345315.1 Lysobacteraceae bacterium | reverse complement strand
GCGGGTGCGGCAGCGGTGATCGCTGGTGACGGCATCTGCGGCGCGTCGCGCAGATGCAGCGCCAGCGGCAGCGCGGCCAGCGCGCACAGGCCGGCGGCGAGCGCGAGACCGATGCGGCGGCGGCGGCGGGTGCGTTCGAGCGCTTCGAGCGCGGCGGCGATCGCCGGCCAGCGCGAGGCGGGCGGCGCGTCCTGCGGCAGGGCGGAGAAGGCTTCGCCCCAGTCGAACGGGTAAGGCGGGCGGGATGCGTCAGCCATGGGCAGCCTCGCGGACGACAGTGTCGGATTCGAGCAGGGCGCGCAGCCGACGGCTGCCGCGCGCGAGCTGGGATTTGGAGAAACTCGGCGTGCGCTGCATCAGCGTCGCGATCTCGTCGTGGGTGTAGCCCTCGGCGTGATACAGCCACAGCACCGTGCGGGTGTTCGCCGGCAGTCGTTCCAGCGCACGCTGCAGCCGCGCGGCGTCGGCGGCCGCGGGCGGCGGCGGGGTGCGATCGTCTTCCGGATCGATGTCTTCCAGCCAGGCGCCGTGCTCCTCCGGACGCCGTCGACGCAGCGCCATCAGCGCCTCGTTGACCGCGATCCGGCGCAGCCAGCCCCAGAACGGGGTCTCGCCGCCGTCGCCGCCGCGGCCGCGGAATTCGCCGATCCGGTCGAACACCTTGAGCATGGTGTCCTGCAGCACGTCCGCCGCCTGTTCGCGTTCCCCGCAGACCCGCAGCGCCAGCGTGAACACCGGGCGCTCGAACCAGCGATACACCTGCTCGAACGCCGCCCGCTCGCCCCGGCGCAGGCGCGCGAGCAGGGCGTCGGGCACATCGATGGCGAAACTGGAGGCGGGCGGGCTCATCTGCAGGTCTGGATGCGCCGGGGCGCGAAAGCGTCGCAGCCCCGATGCGCCGATGCTTTCCGGTCGCGTCCGGGTGCCCGGTCTGGACCCCGCTGCGGGCCGTGGGTTCCGCACCGGGCGCATTCGCCGCCTTGGCCGCGGAAAGGCTCAGCAAGGCCAGCATGGACTTGTTCAGCGTTGCCCTATACTGGCCCCAGTCCAGCAGGAGGGGTCCCCATGACCGAGTTCGTCGCAGTCGTTCTGGTCTTCGTCGGCGTCATCATCTTCTTCAAAGCCGTGCGCATGGTGCCGCAGGGCTACGAATGGACGGTCGAACGCTTCGGCAAGTACACCCGCACGCTCAGTCCGGGCCTGCACTTCCTGATCCCGATCTTTTACGGGGTCGGCCGCAAGATCAACATGATGGAACAGGTGATGGACGTGCCCAGCCAGGACGTGATCACCAAGGACAACGCCGTGGTCAAGGTGGACGGCGTGGTCTACTTCCAGGTCCTCGACGCCGCCAAGGCCGCATACGAGGTCGCCCAGCTCGAAGTGGCGATCCTCAATCTGGTGATGACCAACATCCGCACCGCGATCGGTTCGATGGATCTCGACGAATCGCTGTCCAAGCGCGACGAGATCAACAGTCGGGTGCTGGCCGCGGTCGATCACGCCACCCATCCCTGGGGCCTGAAGGTCAATCGCATCGAACTGAAGGACATCCAGCCGCCGCGCGATCTGATCGCGTCGATGCAGCAGCAGAAGATGGCCGAGCAGAACAAGCGCGCCGCGGTGCTCGAAGCCGAGGGCGTGCGCCAGTCCGCGATCCTGCGCGCCGAAGGCGAGAAGCAGGCCTCGGTGCTGGAAGCCGAGGGCCGGCGCGAAGCCTCGTTCCGCGATGCCGAGGCCCGCGAGCGTCTGGCCGAAGCCGAAGCCAAGGCGACCCAGATGGTCTCCGAGGCCATCGCCAGCGGCAACGTCAACGCGATCAACTACTTCATCGCCCAGAAATACATCGAGGCGTTCAAGGCGCTGGCCGAGGCGCCGAACCAGAAGTTCGTGATGCTGCCGATGGAATCCAGCGGCGTGCTCGGTTCGCTCGCCGGCATCACCGAGCTGGCGAAGGAAGCGCTCGCCCACCAGCAGGGCGCCCGCCCGCCGTCGATTCCGCGCAAGGACTGAACCATGGGCTTCGACGGCTTCGAAATGCGCTGGGACGTGTTCGTCTGGACCGTCCTGGCCCTGCTGCTGGTCGGTCTGGAAGTGCTGGCGCCCGGCGCGTTCATGCTGTGGCTCGCGTTCGCCGCCGGCGCGATGGTCGCGATCGTCTGGGTCTTTCCGGGCCTGTCGTGGCTGGTCCAGGCGATCCTGTTCGTGGGCTTGGGTTTCGTGTCGATCATGGTCTACCGCCGCTGGTTCCGCGGCAACGACACCGAACCCACCGACCAGCCCGCGCTCAACCGTCGCACCGCGCAGCTGGTCGGCCGGATCGTGCCGCTGGAACGCGCGATCCAGCGCGGCACCGGACGGGTGCAGATCGCCGACGCCTACTGGGACGTCAGCGGCCCCGACCTGCCGGCCGGCGCCAGCGTGCGTATCGTCGGCGCCGAGGGCATGACCCTGAAAGTGGAAGCGGCGGACTGATCCGCCGCATCCCGACAGCGCCACCGTCGCACAAACCGAAGGAGCGTTCCCATGTCGATGCCCGCACATGCCCCTCGTCGCTGGCCCGTCGCTGCGCGCCGCCTGCTCGGCGTCGGTGCGCTGCTGGCGTTCGGCGCGCTTGCGGCCTGCTCGGGCGAGGCCCCGTCCGACGAGGCGGCTGCGCCCCCGAGCGCGCCCGCCGCGCCCTCGTCCGCATCCGCATCCGCGCCGGAGGCGGCGCCCGGCGCCGCCGTCCTGATCGGACAGCGCGTGCCGCCCTATCCCGAGGGCATGATCGAGATCTCCGGCATTTGCGTACCGGCCGCGGGCGCAGCCGATGTGTGTGCTTACGGCCTGGCGACCATCGGCGCCCCCGGCGTTGATGGCGGCGCAGCGACGGCGCGTTTCCTCATCGCCTCGCGCAATACCGAGCCCCGCGCCGACACGCCGGTCTGGCAGGTGATGGACGCGCTCGACTTGCCGGCGATCGAACCCGGCGACGACTTCCAGCTCGTCGGGTGCCGTCTCGACGGCAAGGACGATGGCGGCATCGTCGCCGTGATGCGCTACGGCGCGGGCGGAAGCCCCGCCACCCCGCGCTGGGTCCGCCGTTTCGACGTCGACGCGGGCAAGCTGGTCGAGATCGAGCCCGCGCGCGTCGCATGCGAGGATCCCGCCGAGGGCGTCTGAGTCCGGACGCGCGCCGCGCATCCGGACGCTTGCGTATCCGGCGTCCGGCTTTGGGATAATGCGGGACTTCCCACCGGCCGGCCCGCATGACCCTCAAGACCATCCTCAACGAGACCCACCGCGCGCTCGGCGCGAAGATGGTCGATTTCGGCGGCTGGGACATGCCGCTCAACTACGGCTCGCAGATCGACGAACACCATCAGGTCCGGCGCGACGCCGGCATGTTCGACGTCTCGCACATGACCGTGGTCGATCTGCGCGGCGCCCGCACCCGCGAGTTCCTGCGCCGGCTGCTGGCCAATTCGGTCGACAAGCTGCAGAAGCCGGGCAAGGCGCTCTACAGCTGCATGCTCGACGAACGCGGCGGCGTGATCGACGATCTGATCGTGTATTTCCTCGGCGAGGATTTCTTCCGCGTCGTGGTCAACGCCGCCACCCGCGACAAGGATCTGGCCTGGATCGCCGCGCAGGCCGCGCCGTTCGGAGTGACCGTGAGCGAGCGTCCGGAACTGGCGATGATCGCGGTGCAGGGCCCGAACGCGCGCGAGAAGACGATCGGCCTGCTCTCCGCCGACACCGCCGCCGCAGCGAAGAAGATCGCCCGCTTCGCCGCCACCGAGGCGGTCACCCGCGACGGCCTGCCGCTGTTCCTCGCCCGCACCGGCTACACCGGCGAGGACGGCTTCGAGATCATCGTCGACGAAGCGCATGCGGTCGCGCTGTGGCAGGCGCTGCACGCCGCCGGCGTCGCCCCCGCCGGGCTCGGCGCGCGCGACACCCTGCGCCTGGAGGCCGGCATGAATCTCTACGGTCAGGACATGGACGAAACCGCGACGCCGTTCGAGGCCGCGCTGGCCTGGACGGTCGCGCTGGACGGCGATTCCGATGCGGAGCCGCGCGATTTCATCGGCCGCGCCGCGCTCGAAGCCCAGCAGGCCGCCGGCGTGCCGCGGCGCATGATCGGCCTGGTGATGGACGAGAAGGGCGTGCTGCGCCACGGCCAGACCGTACTCACCGACGCCGGCGCCGGCGAGATCCTCTCCGGCACCTTCTCGCCGACGCTCGGCAAGGCGATCGCGTTCGCGCGCGTGCCCGCCGGCGAGCTCGGCGCGGTCCGCGTCGACATCCGCGGCCGCGAAGTCCCCGTGCGCGTCGTCAAGTTTCCGTTCGTGCGCGACGGCAAGCCGCAGGAAGGCATTTGATCCGCGCGCGGACGCTCATAAACTAGCGCGACGCCGATCTCCATTCGGCGTTGCCCGGACCTACACTGGCAATCCCCCAACCACCGCCCACCACTGCGGAGCCCACGATGAGCGAGATCCCCGGCGACCTGAAATTCATGAAGTCCCACGAATGGGCCCGCGTCGAAGGAGACGGCAAGGTCACGGTCGGCATCTCCGACCACGCCCAAGGCCTGCTCGGCGACCTGGTCTACGTCGAACTCCCCAACATCGGCGACCGCGTCGAAGCGGGCAACGCCTGCGCCGTGGTCGAATCGGTCAAGGCCGCCTCCGACGTCTACGCCCCGGTCGGCGGCACCGTCATCGCGGTCAACAGCGCCCTGACCGACAAGCCCGAGACCATCAACGAGGACGCCTACGGCGAAGGCTGGCTGTTCGTGGTCGAGATCGAGGATCCGGATCAGCTCAACGATCTGCTCGGCCCGGACGACTACGCCGAACTGCTCGAAGACGACGACCACTGAGTCCGGTTCCGGTCGTCGCGCGGGTCGCGGTAGCGCCCCGACGCGCACCGCAAGCGCAGCCGAACGTGCCGCCGAACCACGCCGCCCGCCGAAACGCGGGCGGTTTTTTTTGCGACCGCGGGACGCGTCGGCGATGCCGCGATGCGCGCATCCGCTGCCCGCGATCGCGCGTCGGCGACCCGCTCGCGGCATCCGCGAATGCGGTCGCGACACACGTCGATGTGTCCGTCGCGCGCGCCGGAATGCGCATCGGAACGCGTCCGGAGTTCGCGCACTTTCGCGCATTCGGCCTTGTGCGACGCCGAAAATCGCCGTCCCGGAGACAGCGCGCGCAACTGCCGTTCACCCCGCGTCGCGCATTCGCGAACGCGCCTTCCGGTGCCGTCGCGCGCGCCCGGTCGAATCCGCGACGCGCGCGCAGTGCGCGAAGAAAAACGCTGAAATAAAGACGTTTCGTTTCGCGCGTCGCGTTCGTCGCGGTGTTCGCGTCGGCGCCGATGCGAACGCCGCATGCGGCGAACCGCGCGTCGCGCGCCGATCGTTCGCGACGCGTCGCCGCGTTTTTTTCGCGCAGGGGTGTTGACAGTGGAAAAAACCGTGATTAGGTTTCGCCCCAAGTGACGCCCCAGCAGAAGCGAGTGAGTCGGATCAAGACGACAACGCGAAGCACAACCCGATCTTCCGTCCGGACCCGCGTCCCGGTGGAAACAGGCTTCGTCTCCTCTGCGAAACACCGCGACCCCGCGAGCAGCAATGCCCGCACCGCCCGACCCGCGGCCGAGCCGGCCTCGGGTTTTCTGTTGTCCGGCTTCGGCCCGGCGACGGTTCCGGGCGAATCCACCGGTCGCGATGGCGTATGTATTTCCCGGTCGCCGCGCAAGCGACGCCGGTCCCGATCCGTTCCGGCTTGCAGACTGCGCCGGCGGTGGATGGCGGGTCCGATACCCGCGATCCTGTTGTTGTACTGGGCGTGACCCAAAGCAAGTCCACTGACGAGGAGAGCCATACCATGGCTGTGAAGAAAGCAACCAAGAAGGCCGCCAAAAAGGCGACCAAGAAGACCGCGAAAAAGACCGCCAAGAAGGCTGTCCGCAAGACCGCCAAGAAGGCCGCGAAGAAGACCGCGAAGAAGGCTGCCAAGAAGACCGTGAGGAAGGCCGCCAAGAAGACCGCGAAGAAGGCTGCCAAGAAGACCGCAAAGAAGGCGACCCGCAAGGCCGCCAAGAAGACTGCGAAGAAGGCCGCCAAGAAGACCGCGAAGAAGGCCACCAAGAAGGTCGCAAAAAAAAAGGCTAAGAAGGTCGTGAGGCGCAAGAAGGCCGCTCCGGCCGCCGTGCCGGCCGCTCCCGCGCCGATGATGTAAGCAAGACCCCGATTAGCGGTAACCGAAACTCCCTCTCCGCGTGCCCAGGCGGAGAGGGAGTTTTTTTTGGCGCGATTCGGCGGGGAGCCCGGCGCGGAAGCCGGTGGCGATGCCGCCGCGACCCGTGCGGTGCAGGATGCAGACTCCGCATCCGGGGCCCCGGAGGTCGCGATGACCTCGTCGTCGCGAAACTCGAGTTCGAAGGCGGGGCGATGCGATCGCGACCTGCACGCTCACGCCGAACGGCGGCGGCACCCGCGTGGTCCGGGGCTTCGACACCGGGCAGGGCATGAATCCGCTCTCGCGCAGGTTCGGATGGATACTCGACCGCCGGGTCGGCGGCGATGACGCGCAGGGTCTCGCCAAGTCCGAGGACGTGATGGACGCGCGCCGGGGACCCGACTGGCCTGGGCCAGCGCGATGTTCGCTCAGCGCGGTTTGGCGTTCGAGACCGAGGCTTCCGCGCCGCCGCTGGCCGGCGGCGCTTCGGGCAGCTTCGGCAGCCCCTGCGCATAGAGGCCTTCGTCGAGCGGTTCGGGTTCTTCGTCCAGCCAGCGCTGCGGAGTCACGCCGATCGCGCGATCCAGGATCGTCGGCAGCAGGCCCGAAGGGACGTTGGTGTTGGCGTTCCAGACGATCGCCACGCCCAGATCGCGCTCGGGCAGCAGCGCCATCACGCCGCGATAGCCCTGCACCGCGCCGCCGTGGAATACGACGCGATGCCCGGCGTAATCGAAGATCCGCCAGCCGAGGCCGTAGCCGGCGGCGTTGAGGCGGTCGCGGCGCCACTGCGAACTGCGGGTTTCCCCGGGCGTGTCGATCAGCGGCGCGTGCAGGGTCGCGAGCAGCGCGGGCGGCAGTACGTCGGGACGATGCCCGCCCTGGGCGAGCAGCCACTGCGCGAGGTCGGTGATGCTGGCGTTGACGCCGGCCGCGGGCGCGACGCGGTAGTACGTCGGTTTGGGATAGACCGAGGTCCAGCCGCGGCCGCCGCGCACATGCGGACGGGCCCAGCGCGCGCTCGCGGCGATGCCTTCGAGGCCGTAGCTGGCGTCCTGCATCCCCAGCGGCTTGAACAGGTGCTGCGCCACCCACTGATCGAACGGCTGGCCGCTGGTGCCCTGCACGACGTCGCCGATCAGGCTGTAGGCGATGTTCTGGTACGCGTAGCATTCGCCCGGCGCGCACTGCATCGGGGTGTAGGCGATCTTGCGCACCAGCGAGGGATATTCGGCGTTGCGCTCGAGATCACGGTCGAAGGCGTTGCGGCCGATGCCGACGCGATGGCTGAGCACGTCGGCCACGGTCAGCTGCAGCGCCGCGCGCGGCTCGGAGAACTGCAGCGTCGGGTAGTAGTCGATCACCGTGCTGTCCCAGCGCAGCCGACCGTCGCGCACCAGCAGGCCGGCGGCGGTGGAAGCGAAGGACTTGGACAGCGAGGCCAGCCGGAACACGGTGCGTTCGTCGATCGGCTCCGGCTGCTGCATGTCGGTGACGCCGTAACCGCGGGCGCTGAGGACGCGGCCGCCCTGGACGATGGTCATCGCCAGTCCGGGCACCTTCTGGTTCGCGACCAGGCTCTGCGCCAGCGCCTCGAACTCTTCGACCCGGAACCCCGCCGCCAGCGGCGCGACGCGCAGGCCCTGGCCCGGATATACCCGCGACATGGTCGCGCGCGTGGAATAGATGCCGCTCGAATAACCGCCGGCGACGGCCGGTGCGGCGGTGCCGTCCTGCGCGGAGAGCCCGGTCGCCAGCGGCAGCAGCATCGCGATCAGACCGGCGGGCAGGGCCAGCGCGCGGGCGATGCGGGGTTTCGGACGGGGGAGGCTGCGGCGTCGGGATTTGTCTTTCATCGTGTCTCCCCCCTGCGTATGCTTCGCCTGCGAATGGGTCGGTCGCCAGGGCCGGTGGTCGGGTCTCATGATCCGGGATCGACGATCCTCGATCCATGATCCTCGACCCATGATCTTCGACCATGACCCTGGTCCTGCGTCGGGGACGCGTTCCCAGGCGATCGGCCTGCCTTCGGCCCTCGGGTCGGGCCATCGCCGGAACCCCGGCGGGACCGGCCGATCATAACCCCACTTCTTCCGGTTGCATGAACGAGGAGAGATTCGATGACTGCTCTGGTGCTTGTTTTGTTGATCCTGCTCGCAGTTTTCTTCGTGCTGCTGATCTGGGGCGTGGCCGTCTACAACGGGCTGGTCACCGCCCGCAACGCGTTCAGGAACGCCTTCGCCCAGATCGACGTGCAGCTGCAGCGCCGCTTCGACCTGATCCCGAACCTGGTCGAAGTCGCCAAAGGCTACATGCAGCACGAGCGCGAGACCCTGGACGCGGTGGTCGCGGCGCGCTCGGCGGCGCAGGCCGGACTGAGCGCCGCCAAGTTCAGCCCTGGCGACCCCGCGGCCATGGCCCAGCTCGCCGCGGCCCAGGGCCAGCTCAACGCCGGCCTCGGCCGGCTGCTGGCGGTGGCCGAGGCCTATCCGGACCTCAAGGCCAACCAGAACATGATGCAGCTCACCGAAGAGTTGGCCAGCACCGAGAACAAGGTCGCGTTCGCCCGGCAGGCCTACAACGATGCGGTGATGGCCTACAACAACCGCCGCGAAGTGTTCCCCTCCAGCCTGGTCGCCGGCACTTTCAACTTCCCCGCCGCGGCGCAGCTGGCGATCCCGGGCGACCGCGCCGAGATGCGCGAAGCGCCGAAGGTGCAGTTCTGATCGCCGCGGGCGGCAGCCGCGCATCGCCGTCGTCGATGCGCGGTCGTCGGCCGAACCCTCTCTCCCGACGCCCGATCGCCGCATGAACTTCTTCGAACGCCAGGCCGCCGCGCGCCGCGCTTCCGTCCGTCTCGTGCTGTTGTTCGCGCTCGCGGTGCTGTGCATCGTGGTCGCGGTCGATTTCGTGGTCTGGGCGCTGATCGCCTCGCGCGAGGACGCGACCCCGGCGCATGCGCTGGCCGGCGTGGTGTTCAGCACGGTGCTGGTGGTGGCGGTGATCGTGCTCGGTTCGCTGTATCGCATTGCCAGCCTGCGCAGTGGCGGCGCCGCGGTGGCGCTGGAGCTCGGCGGCGTGCCGGTGCCCGAGCAGACCCGCGACCCGCAGCTGCGCCGCCTGCGCAACGTGGTCGAGGAGATCGCGATCGCGTCCGGCGTGCCGATGCCGGCGATCTACGTGCTCGAACGCGAAGCCGGGATCAACGCCTTCGCCGCCGGCTACGCGCCGGCCGACGCGGTGGTCGCGGTGACCCGCGGCGCGCTCGACCGGCTCAATCGCGACGAACTGCAGGGCGTGATCGCGCACGAATTCAGCCACGTGCTCAACGGCGACATGCGCCTGAACATCCGTCTGATGGGCGTGCTGTTCGGGATCCTGCTGCTGGCGGTGATCGGCCGCAAGATTCTCGAACACGTCCGCTTCGACAGCCGCGACAAGAGCGCCGGCGCGATCATGGCGGTCGCGTTCGCGGCCCTCGTGGTGGGCTACATCGGCCTGTTCTTCGGGCGCATGATCAAGGCCGGCGTCAGCCGCTCGCGCGAACTGCTGGCCGACGCCTCCGCGGTGCAGTTCACGCGCCAGACCGTCGGCCTGGCCGGCGCGCTGAAGAAGATCGCCGGCCTGCGCGAGGGCGCGAAGCTGGAGCGCCGCGGCGAGGCCGAAGAGATCAGCCACATGCTGTTCGGCGACGGCGTCGGTCTGTCCGGCCTGTTCGCCACCCATCCGCCGCTGATGCAGCGGATCCAGGCGCTGGAGCCCTCCTTCCGCAGCGATCAGCTCGCGCAGCTGGAGCGTCGTTGGCGCAGCGAGCCGCCGAACGGGCTGGAGGAAGACGTGCGCCTCGGTCTGGTCGACAGCGGCCCGCGCCTGCCGGCGGCCGACACGCGCTTCGAGATCACCCCGCCGATGATCGCCGCGCAGGTCGCGCATCCCGCGGCCGACGATTACCGCCGCGCTGACGCGATCGTCGGCGCGATTCCCGAGCCCCTGCGCGCGCTGGCGACCAATCGCGACGACGTCGTGCCGCTGCTGCTGGCGCTGCTGCTGGACGCTCATCCCGCGGTGCAGGCGAAACAGCACAGCGAGATCGCCGCGCGCCTCGGCCGCGAGACCGCGGTGCTGACCGCCGCGCTGCGCAGCGAGCGCCTCGCCGACCTGCACCCGATGCTGCGCCTGCCGCTGGCCGCGCTGGCCTTCCCGGTCCTGCGCCAGCGCCCGCGCGCGCAGCTCGACCACGCGCTCGACACCGTGCATGCGGTGGTCAACACCGACGGCCGCGTCTCGGTGTTCGAATACTGCCTCGGCGCCATGCTCGAAAGCCAGATGCGCGAGGCGATGGCGCCTTCGCGTCACGCCCCGTTCGGCCGCCGCCGCATCGCACAGTGCGCACCGCAGGTCGCGACTCTGCTCGCGCTCGTCGCCCAGGCCGGCCACGACAACGCCCACGACGCCCTGCGCGCCTATCTCGCCGGCCTGCAGGCGGCGCTGCCGCAGCAGCACATCGATTACGCACCGCCGCCCGAAGGCGTACTCGTCCTCGATGCGATCTGGCCGGTCCTCGACGCGCTCGAACCCGCCGGCAAACAACGCCTCGTCGAAGCCGTCGCCGCCGCCGTCAGCCACGACGGCCGCATCAGCGTCCCCGAATCCGAACTCCTCCGCACCGTCTGCGGCGTGCTGCATTGCCCGCTGCCGCCGATGCTGGAGCGGGGCTGATCGCGTCAAACCTGGACTTGTAATCCCGAGCCGCTTGCCTTCAGCCCCCGCGAAGGCGAGGGGAGGGATCTGCCGTCGATCGATTCAAGAGCGGTGATCGTCGAGGCTGTCCTCTCGGTTCTCAATTTCGCTCGCTGCCGCGAGCGAGACGACATTCCTCGGCTTGTGCCGCTGCGGCACAACGCGGTGCATGCGGAGATATCGAACAGGCTCTCAGCGCGCTCAGTTGCCGCCCGACGGCGGCGGCGCGCCGTCCGGCACGCGGCAGACCACGCAGGCGCCGTTGAGTTTGCCGTCGGTGAAACGGTACTCGGCGTGGTGGGTCTGCGGGTTGTTGAAGTCGGCCGGGCCGCTCACGAAAGGCATGGCGCGGTCTTCCAGCGGCACGTTCGGGGTCAGTCCGGTGCAGTAGCGGAAGGCCATCAGATCGGCGTAATGCCACTGATCGACCACACCGCAGCTGTCGCCGGGATGAGCCGGGATCTCGTTGCCCCACAGGTCTTCGGGGCAGACCTTCTCGGCCGCGGCCTGGGCCAGGATCGACAGCCGGAAGTTGTTCAGGGCGGTCGGGCTGAACGAGAACTGCGCGACGATCTGGGGCTGGGCCTGCGGGTCCGCGCACCAGGCCTGGGGTTGGCTGTCGTGGGCAAGGGCGGCGGGGGCCAGCACGAGGCCCAGGGACAGGATGCCGATCGGAAGCGGACAGCGCATGGGAAGACTCCTCGGAGTACGGGCGGGAAGAAAGGCGGCCAGTCTAGGGAGCCCGGGATGCGGTCCGCCATCGTTTCCCAGGGCAGAAGGCGGGCAAGAAAATCGTGCAAATCATTGATCTGTCGTAACCGGGTTCACGTTTCCCCGGATTCCTTCCCGGCATCGCACTGTTCCGCGCCTCTTGCCGCGCCTACGGTCCTCCCATCGCGCCGGGTCCGGCGCCCTGCCGAGGTTCCCCGCATGTCCTGCTTCGTATGCCCGTCCGCAGCCGCTCCGGCGATCCGCGGCAGCCCATCCGCATCCGCTCCTGCGCGGTCGCCGATGGCGTGAGACCCGCGCCACGCCGCGGGGCCTGAACCCGCCGACCCCTTCGATGCCTGCCTTCCACGGCGACGCCCCGGCGCCGCCGACGGCCCCGCGCTGCCGCGTGCCGGGCCACGCATTCCCGCCCGACCGGCTTCCGGGCGGCGCGCCCGGTCCGGGCGCGATCGCGAAGCCGACCTTCCGACCCGATATCCCGACTGGAGACTTCCCATGCACATCGCACGACGCCTTCCCCGCCGACTCGCTCCGCTGGCCTGCGCCCTGGCCCTCACCCTGCCGCTGTCCGGCGCCGCCCTGGCCGAAAACTCCGAGGACGAGACCCCGCCCGACGAACACGCGCTGAAACTCGCCGAACCGGAAATCCCCGAAGCGGTGCGGATGTTCGTCGCCTACCTGCAGGATCTGGATGCGCGCTATCCGAGCAGTTCCGACTTCGACCCCGCCAGCGTGATCGCCCAGGAAGGCGAGAACATCGCCACCCTGTACTGTCTGGCGATCGGTCTGGATGGCCCCTGCGCCCCCGACGCCGAAGGCAATTACGTGCCGGTCGGCGGCGGCAACGCCCGACTCGCAGGCGAGTGGTGGCTGTGGCTCAACAATTACATCTATAGCGTCGGCGTGATTCCGGAGCTCAATGCCTGCCCGTCGCCCTACGGCTACACCTTCATCCACATGGACGACGAGAACGACAACAACAACAACAGCCGCAGCGGCTGGATCGGCGCCACCGCCTCGGGCCGCAACACCACCTGGCGCCACTGCCGCCTGCCCAACGAGATCTCCCAACAGTTCCGCCCGCTGCCGCAGACCGGCAGCAAGTACAACTACGCGGTCCAGAACATGGGCGTGTTCTGCCCGCCGGGGGCGACCCGCGCCTGGCGCATCCACGACAATCAGGACGCCGGTTTTCTCACGCCCAACGGCAACAGCTCGGGCGGCGGCGTGTTTCCCAGCTTCAGTCTCGCGCCGGGCAACTGGTTCACCTTCACCTGCCATTTCCGCGGCGGCAACATCAGCGCCGGCACCATGAGCGCCTTCCCGACGCTCGGCATGCGCTACGGCGTCTACGCCTCCCAGCATCTGCCGGCGCCCCACGCGCTGGCGACCGGCCGGGTGCATCAGGACGACGAGGACAACCTCAACACGAATCAGTGGGTCAACCTGCCGTCCGGCAGCGACATGTTCCTCGGCACCACCAACACCCTGCGTTATCTCGTGCGGGTGAAGTGATCGGCGGTTCGCCCAAGGCCTGAGGCCCGCGGCCCCCGGTGCGAACCGGGGGCCGCGCGCGTTCTGCGCCCGGCGCAGGTGCGTGTCCGCCGGCCGGCTGGCATGCTGCCGGGCCGGACATCGGGTCCGCAGCCGGAAGGAGCGTCGGGTGTCGCGAGGCGAGAGCGTGAAGGACGGAACGCGCGCCCGATCGGAGTGTCGATCGGTGCGGGGCCTGGTCGCCATCGTCGTCGCCGGATTCGCCTGTGCGACCGCGACCGCCGCCACCCCGCCGTCGTGCAGTCGCGTCGAGCCTGCGGCCATGTCCGACTCCGCGGAATGCCGACGCCGCTTCGATGCGGCCACGCCCGAAACCCTCCTTGCCGAAGCCGAAACCCGCACCCGCGCCGGCGATTTCGAGATCGCCGAGGCCGCGCTGGGCTGCGCCGCCGCCGCCCTCGGCGATCGCGCCGATGACGTCCTGCGCTACGACTGGGTGCGTCGCCACGGCGTGCTCGCGTATCGCCGCGAGCGCATTCCGGAAGCACTGTCGCGCTTCGAATGCGCGCTGCGCCTGTCGGACGCGCGCGGCGATCGCGTCGCCGCCGCGCGCGATCTGCGCAACATCGGCACCGCGCTGCGCCGGCTCGGCGATTACCCGGGAGCGCTGCGCGCACTGACCCGCAGCCTCGAACTGCAGCGCGCCGCCGGCACCGTCGACGGCGCGGCGCTGAACAACATCGCCGACGTGTATCGTGATCTGCGCGAACCGGGCGATGCGATGCGTTTCTATCGCGAGGCGCTGGCCGCGATGCGCGCCAAGGGCGAACCCAGCGAAGCCGCGCACGTGCTGGAGAGCATGGCCGAACTCGCGCTCGACACCGGCGACCCGGCGCAGGCGCTGCGTTGGCAGGCGCAGGCGCTGTAGGCGTTCCGCGAAGGCGGCAATCGCGCCTACGAACTGCGCGTGCACGGCGGCATGGCGCGGGCCGCGCTGGCGCTGGAGGATCTGCCCGCCGCGCGCCGGCACGTCGCCGCCGCGACCGCGCTGGCGAGCGCGCACCGTCTGCCGCTGCCGTCTTCGCTGCAGCTGCAGGCGGCGCGGGTGGAGCGGCGTTCGGGCGAACTCGCGGCGGCGGCTGCGCGTCTGGGCGCGGCGCTGGCCGAGGCGCCCGCGGGCGATCTCGACCGCCCGGCGCTGCTGCAGGAACTGGCGGCAGTGCAGGAAGCGCGCGGCGACCGCGCCGCTGCGATCGAGACCCTGCGCCGCGCGCATGCGGAAGGACTGGCCCAGGCCCGCGCGCGCCACGATCGCGAACTCGGCTGGCAGCGCACCCGGTTCGAAACCGCCGAGCGCGACCGCAGGATCGCCGCGCTGGAGGCCGACAACCGCCTGCGCGGGGCCGCACTGCGTCAGCGCACGCTGGTGCTGGGACTGATCGCGGCGCTGGCGAGCGCGGTCGCGCTGGCGGTGTGGCTGTACCAGCAGCGGCAGCGGCAGCGCGAGCGACTGCGCGAGGAAGCGCATCGCGTGCGCCAGGAGCAGATGCTGGCGCACTGGCGCCGCGAGGCCGACGCGCTGGCCGAGGATCGCGGCCTGCTGCAGGCGCTGTTCGACAGCCGAGAGGATGCGGTCTGTCTGCTCGATGCCGAAGGCCATGTGCTGGCCGCGAACCGCGCGGCCTGCGCGGCGCTCGGCGCCGAGCCGTCGCAGGGACAGGCGCTGGTCGATGTTCTCGCCGAAGCGGACCGCGATGCGCTGGCTGCGGCGCTGGAGCGGATGGAAGACAGCGCGGCCCAGACCCTGCGTCTGCATCCCCGCGATGCGCGCGCGCTGGAGGCGCGACTGTCGCAGTGGCCGCATGGCGACGGATTGCTGCTGCTGCGCCTGCAGGCACTGGACGACGTTCGCGATGCTGCCGAGCGCGCGGCAGATGCGAACGCCGCCGATGCCGCCGGTCCGGCCGCCGTCGGCAGCACCGCGGTCGACGGGACCGAAGTCGATCCGGCCGCCGCCGGCATGCGCGAGGGTTTTCGCCGCGCGCTGGTCGAGCTGATGCTGGCGGTGGTCGAGAACTGGGAGCGCAGTACCGGCAGCAGCCGTCTGGAGTTGGCCGAGAAGAGCCGGGTCTGGCGGGTCACCGTCGACGACGGCCGCCTGCGCGCGCGTGCGATGGAGCGTTATCTGTCGCTGTCGAAACTGCCGAACAATCCGCGCTGGCGCGACGTGCTGCGCTCGGCGTATTTCGTGCTCGGTCACTGCCCGCTGGAGCCCGCCGCGCGCGAAGCGCTGCAGGCGCGGCTGGACGCGGTGCTCGCCTACACCCGGCGCAGCGCGCTGGTGTGAACATCGCTGCGCGGTCCAGCCGCGGCGATCAGTTCCCGCTGTTCAGGGGGAATCTGCACTCCAGATACTGCACGTGCAGGCCGTCCCTGAAGCGATAGAGCTGGTGGTGCGCCGCCGTTCTGTAGCTCGGCGTCACGACATGGGCGATCACCGCGCTGGCCGCACTGGCGGTCGTGCGCAGTTGCGCGCCCGAGAGCAACGGGTCGTTCATCATCTGCGTCGCCCAGTGCCAGTCGTCGACGATCCCGCACTTGGCGGTCTGCGGGCAGGGCTCGCCGGTGACCAGATCCACCGGCACGCGGGTGTTCCTGTACTGCTCCAGGTCGTCCGGGGTGAAATGCACCTCCAGCACCACCTGCCGGCTGCCGCCGTGGCACCAAGAGGCGGGCACCAGTTCGTGCGCCGGCGCGGACGCGGCGGCGAACAGACACAGACCGAACAGCGTGGCGACGAGGTTGCGCGGCATGACGGGACCTGTTGCGGGCGGGAGGTCCAGTCTAGGCAGCCCGCTCCGCGCGCTCCACGCGTTTGCGGGGAACGAAACGGGAAGCAATCGACGCAAGCCCCTGATTCGCCGTCCGACCGCCGCCCGCGTTCAGTCCGGCCCCGTCTCGCGCAGCGCCAGCGCCAGCAGTTTCGCGTAGAGCGTCTCGCCGAAGCCGGCGGGCTGCGCATAGCCCATCCGCGCCAGCGCCTCGCGATGTCCCGGCGCGGTCGCGGCCGGACCGATCAGTGCGCGCAGGATCGCGCGCAGCCGGCCGGGCCGGGTCGCGGTTTCGCCCTTCAGCCACACCAGCGCCTTCACCAGCCGCTGCTCCACCGGGGTGAAGTCGCTGCCCAGCGGATAGTCGGGCAGGGTGCCGTCGGCGCGGAACGGCGCCAGCGCCGCGCGCAGCCGATCCGGTGTATTGCCGGCGCCGGCGCTCGCCTGCGCCGGATCGAGCTTGCCGCAGTCGCGCGCGGTCGCGATCAGCGCCGGCCGGAAGCGGGCATCGGCGATCGCCAGCATCGCCGCGATGCAGTCCTCGTCGCAGGCGGTGCGCACATCGGCGATCCCGTATTCGCTGACGTAGAGATCGCGCAGATGGCGCGGGATGGTGACGTGGCCGTAGTTCCAGATCACGCTGGAGATCGGCGGCCGGCCCGGCTCCTCGCGGGTGGCGCGGAACATCAGCACCGACCTTGCGCCCTGCAGCGCATGCGCCATCGCCACGAAGTTGTACTGGCCGCCGACGCCCGACACCACCCGGCCGTCCGCGAGGCCGTCGGACACCGCCGCGCCCAGCGCGGTGGCCATCATGCAGGTGTTGAAGAAACGCGAATCGTGGCGCTGCACCCGCTCCAGCGATTCGCGTCCGCCGTAGAGTTCGTTGACCTCGCTGACCCGGCGCATGCCGATGCCCTGGCGCGCGTCGTCGTCGAGATGGCGCAGCCAGTCGTAGAACTCGTGCGAGCCGAGATAGAACGCGCCGTGCAGGAACTCGCCCTCGCGCGCGACCCGCGCCCGGTCCTCCTCGCTGGCGCTGCCGTCGCCGATCCGCCGCATCAGCGCCTCGTCGTCCACCACCCGGCGCCGCAGCACGCCGGTCTGCACCAGCCGGCGGAAGCCCTCGTTGATCATTTCGCTGCAGCCGTACAGCCCGATCTCGAACGGCCCCAGCCCGCCTTCGGCCAGCACCGCCGGGTGCCGTTCGATCTCCGGATCCAGCGCGCGCATCACCCGCAGATAGGTCGCGTTGTCGGTATGGCGCAGAACCAGCGCATGGCACAGCGCATCGGCCAGCGCGCCGATTCCGATCTGCAGCGTGCCGCCGTCGCGCACCAGCGCGCTGGCGTAGAAACCGATCGCGTATTCGGCGTCCGCCACCGGCTGGCGCGGCAGCGCGAACAGCTTCGGATACGGTCCCGGCGGGGTCACCACGATGTCGAAGAAGTCCGCATCGACGGTCGCGCCGTTCTCGATCCACGGCAGCTCGGGATCGACCTCCGCGATCAGCAGCGGCCGCGCACCGCCGCGCGCGCGCACCGCGTCGATCAGGTCGAAGGTCAGATCGGTGTTGGAGGACAGCGACAGCCGTGCGCCGCCCGCGTCCGCGGCGACCTTCTGCACCAGACAATTGACCCCGCGCTCGGCGACCGCGCGCGCGACGTGGGTGTAGTTGAGGCTGGTGTAGCGACGCTGCGCCTGGCGCGAGCCCAGCAGCGCGCCGGACTGCAGATAGAACTCCTCGACCTCGATATGCGCCGGCAGCGCGTCGCGCTTGATCGCGTCGACGTACTTCAGGCGCGGGAAATCGTCGCCGAACTGGCGGCTGACGAACGGCGCCAGGAACCGGCGCTGCAGATCGTTCGCCGGCACCGGCGGGTCCAGCGACAGCGCGGTGTACAGATGCATCGCGCGCGCCGGATCGGCGGCGCAGCGGTCGTAGATCGCGTTGAGCAGACGATGCGGTTTGCCGATGCCCAGCGGCGCGGCCAGATGCAGCGGACCGGAGACGCGGGCGAGGAGGGCGTCGACCGCGTCTTCGAGACGGTCCAGACGCAGCGGCGAAGTCGGGGCGGTGTCGGTCATGGCCGCATCATCGCCAAGAATCGCGCGGTCGTCCCGATCCGGATCAAAAAACCGCCATCGGCGGCCGCCGGAAGCGGCGCGCGCAGGCCCCGTCTGCGCCGGGCGAGCTCCGTCCCTGCCGTCGATCGGCCGGAGGGGGCGGGGGCTTGACAGCACCGATTACAGGCGTAATCTGAAATCAATTACAGACGTAAACGACGCCTCCATGCAGATCAGCGACGCCGAATCCGTGGTGATGGAAGTGCTCTGGCAGCGCAGCCCGCGCAGCGCGGAGGAGGTCGCCGCCGCGCTGGCCGAGTCCAGGCAATGGCAGGAAGCGACCGTGAAGACCCTGCTCAACCGCCTGCTCAACAAGGGCGCGATCGAGGCGATCCGCGACGGTCGCCGCTATCTCTACAGCCCGAAGCTGCAGCGCAGCGACTGGGTGATGGACGAAAGCCAGAGCCTGCTCGCGCGGCTGTTCGATGGCCGGGTCGCGCCGCTGGTCGCGCATTTCAGCGAGCAGCGCAGGCTCAGCGCCGAGGATGTCGCCGAACTGCGGCGGCTGGTGGCGTCGCTGGACGACGGTCGGGCGGACATGCCCGCGGACGAACCGACACGGCAGGAGACCGACGATGATCGGGATGCCTGAGATCGACGCGGGCGCCGCGCTCGCCCTGCTGCTGCGCGCGACCCTCGCGGTCAGCCTCGCCGTGCTGGTGCTGTGGCCGCTGCGCCGCGCGCTGCGCCGCCGCTTCGGCGCCGGCGTGGCCTACGCCGCGTGGTGGCTGATCCCCGCGGTTGCGTTCGCCTGCCTGCTGCCGGCCCGAGTGCAGGAAGCGGCAGCGGTCGCCGCGCCGCCGGCGCAGATCGCGGCGCCTGCGACCGCGGCGATGGCCGAAGCGCCGACGCTCTCGATTCCCGCCGGATTCTGGCTGTCGCTGTGGGTGCTCGGCGCGCTCGGCATGGCCCTGCGCCTGTGGCGCCAGCAGCGCCGCTTCGAGCGCGCGCTGGGCGAACTGCAGCCGCTGCCGGAACGGCTGTGGCGTTCGTCGATGCGCAGCGGCCTGCCCGCGGTGGTCGGTGCGCTGCGCGCACGAATCGTGCTGCCGGAGGATTTCGACCAGCGCTACGACACCGAACAGCAGGGCCTGCTGCTCGCGCACGAGCGCACCCATCTGCATCGCGGCGATCCGCTGGCGAACCTCGCGGTGGCCGCGCTGCGCTGCCTGTTCTGGTTCAACCCGCTGGTGCATCTGGCTGCGGGTCGTTTCCGCCACGATCAGGAACTGGCCTGCGACCAGGCCGTGATCGCGGCCCATCCGAATTCGCGACGCGCGTACGGCGAAGCGATGCTCAAGACCCTCATGGCCGACCGGCAGGCGCCGCTGGGCTGTCACTGGGGGTTCTCACATCCCTTGAAGGAGCGAGTCATGCAACTCACATCATCCCTGCCGCGCCCGTGGGCGCGGCGGATCGGCGTCGCCGCGGTGGCGCTGTCGATCCTCGGCGCCGGGTTCGCGGTCTGGTCGGCGCAGCCGCCGCGCTACGTCGTCGTGTCCGGCGACGGACTTGGCGCCGATACGCCGGCCGATTTCCGCGCCGAGGTGCAACTGCGCATCGACGACGCCGCGCCGACCCGCATCGCGATCGCCAACGACTACGGCAAACCGTTCTCCTTCGCGCATCGCGGCGGCGACGGCGAACGCCTGCAGATCGAAGGCGTCGTGCGCGAAACCGCGGACCGCGGCCACGACATCGCCCTGGTGCTGAAGCGCGACGGTCGCGAGATCGCGAAACCGCGCCTGATCGCGGCGCGCAATGCTCCGGCGACGGTGAGGATCGGCGGCGACACGCCTGCGGGTGGTTTCGACGGCGTCGAGCTGACCCTCGCCATCGCGCCGGCCGATGCGCCGGCACCACCGGCACCGCCCTCGCCGCCTTCGCCGCCTTCGCCGCCTTCGCCGCCGTCTCCCCCGGCACCGCTCGCGCCGCAGGCCGCGGTCGCTCCGCTCGCCCCGATGGCACCTCCGGCCCCGCCGGCGACGCTCGCCCCCCTCGCGCCGCCTGCACCGCCGTCGCAACCCGCGCCTCCGGCACCGCGCGCGCCTCCCGCTCCGCCTGCCGCACCGGCGCCAGTCGCGCACGATGTCGACACTGCGCGCATCGCACGCGCCGTGCGCGCACAGACGGCCAGAGCGGAAGCGGCACGCGCGGCGGCCCTGAGCGCACAGGCCGATGCCGTCCGCCATGCCGCGCAGGCCGAAGCGGTCCGTGCCGATGTCGCCCGCGCGGCGGCCGCCGCGCAGGAAGCCAAGGAGGCCGCGCGCGCCGCGGAGGCGATGGCCGCGCTCGCCGACACCCGGGTCGCCGAAGCGCAGCGCGCGCGCAACGCGGCGATGACCGAACAGCAGCGCGCCGCCGAGATGGCCGCCACGCGCGCGCAGATCGCCGGCGAGCGCGAACGTCTGCGCGCCGTCGTCGCCGCCCGCCATGCCGCCGCCGCGCAGGCCGCCGCTGAGGCCGCCGCCGCGAAGGCACCGGAAGCACCGTAGTCGTGGTTCGCGTCGCCCGCGGTGCGGGCGGCGCGGATGCGAAGCGACAGTCGGGGGCGTGATCGCGGTCTGGACCGACCCGTCACGCTCAACCGATCAGCAGTTTCCCCGCCGCGATCAGCAGCACCGCGCCCAGCGCGTAGCGCAGGGCGCGCACCGGCAGCCACTTCAGCCCCAGCTGGGTGCCGATCAACGCGCCCAGCGCCACCGCGCCCAGCCACAGCGGCAGCATCTGCGGCAGGGTCTGCTGCGACGACAGCAGGCCCGCCAGCGCGGTCAGCGAATTGATCCAGACGAAGGCCACCGACGTGCCGCTGGCCTCGCGGGTCGGCATCCAGTGCGCGAACAGCAGGAGCGGGGTGAGGAAGATCGCGCCGCCGGTGCCGGTCAGGCCCGAGAGCGTGCCGATCATGCCGCCGGCGAGCAGCCCCGCCCACCACGGCACCCGGCCGCCGACCGCGCGCGCATCGTCTGCCTCGGCGCGATGGGCCGAACGGAACACGCCGGCTGCGGCCACCAGCAGCACGAGACCGAGCAACAGCGAATAACTCTCCTTCGGCAATTTCACCTGCGCGGCGAAGAACGCCGCCGGCGCCGAGGCCAGCACGAACGGCAGGATGTTGCGCCAGCGCACGAAACCGCCGCGCCAGAACCGATACAGCCCGATCCCGCCGACCAGCAGGTTCAGCGCCAGCGCGGTCGGCCGCATCTGCTCCGGCGCGAATCCCAGCAGCGCCATCGCCGCCAGATAACCGCTGGCGCCGGCGTGCCCGACCGAGGAATACAGGGTCGCGACCAGCAGAAACAGCAGCGCCAGCCACAGCGCGTCGGGGGTCATCGCCGACTCACTTCAGCGCGTCGTTGAGCAGCACCGCCAGCCGATACCCCGCGATCCGCAGCTGCGCATCGGCGGTGGGTCGCCAGCGAGCGAAATAAGCCGGTTCGATCGTCGGCTTCGGCGGATAGAACCCGTCCTTCAGCACGATCCGGCACGAAGCCTCGGCCCAGGCGCCGGGATCGTTCGCGCCGACTCGCGCCTCCGGCGGCAGCGGCAGGCGCTGGAGCTGGCGCAACTGCCGGCGTTCGCCCGTGCCGCCGCGGGTGACCATGTCGCCGTCCCACAGCCGGTGCAGGTTGGAACCCTTGCCGTCGATCTGCACCTGCGTGGTGTTGCCGCCGCGATCGCGCGCGTAGCCCGCGTGCAGCGGCTGGTGCGCGTCGCCGACGAAGTGGACCAGGAATTTCAGCGCCTGCGCGCGGACCGCGTCGGGCTGGCGGCGGTCGGCCAGCAGATCGCGCTGGCGGCGGATCGCCTCGATCACGCAGTCGCCGTCCCGGCAGTGCGCGGCCGGCCGGTAGGCGCAGCCGTCTTCGGCGAGATTGACATAGTGCCAGCGCGACGAGCGGCGGCCCAGGTCGGGATCGCGCTCACGCAGCTCATCGGCCCAGTTCGCGACCCCGGCCAGCGTGGGGTCGGCCTCGCCGCGCAGCAGCCGCGCGATTTCGGCGCGCGCCGCGGGCTTGAGTTCGGGTTCGGCCAGACGTGCGACCAGACGATGGCCGGTCGGCCCCCAGGCGAGGGCGGTGGAGACGGGCAGCAGCGCCGCCAGCAGGAAAAAGAAGAAACGGGTCATGCGGCGGAGAGTAACCGACACGACCCGTCGAGCAGAACTATCGCCCCCGACCCGCGGGGCGCGCATCGCCGGCCGGGCCGGCGATGCGGTTGCCGGCATCAGAACTTGAAGACGTAGGCGGCGCCGTAGACCAGCGGGTCGATCTCGACCGTGCCGATATCTGCGCCTTCGAGGCTGACGTCGGTGTCGATGTCGATCCAGCGCGCGTCGATGCGGATCGCGCCGTTCTCGCCGACCTTGAAGTCGATGCCGGCATGCGCGGCCAGACCCCAGGAGTCGTCCAGATCCAGATCCGCGCCGGCCAGCGCGCCGGTGGTGTCTTCGCTGAAGAACTTGGTGAAGTTGACGCCGGCGCCGACGAACGGTTTCACGTTGCCGTCGCCGAAGTGGTACTGCAGCGACACCGTCGGCGGCAGGTGCTTGGTCGAACCGACCCGGCCGAGGCCGTCGATGTTGATGTCGTGCTTGAACGGCAGCGAGGCCAGAATCTCGATGCCGAGGTTCTCGCGGATGAAGTACTCGGCGGTGAAGGTGGCGCTGACGCCGCTGTCGACTTCGACATCGAGCGCGCCGCCGACGAGGCTGCCGTTGTCGCTCTTGGGGTTGACCTGGTGCGCGCCGACGCTGAAGGTCCACTCGCCGGCCTCCTGGGCGAAAGCGGGGGCGGCGAGGCCGCCGAAGGCGAGGGCGAGGGCGAGCGGGGCGTAACGACGAATCATGGGGTTGCCTCCTGGGCAGTGGATGTGGAATCAGCCGGAATGGCCGGCAGTATCTCCGCGCCTTTCCGGGCGCCGCTTGAGCATGATCAAATTCTTAACATTTGGCCAGCGCCGTAAGTCACGGTCCGCAGTCGCGGTCGACCGCGGTCGCTGCCGCCCGGCCGCGCCGGTCTCCGGTCCGCGGGGGGAGGGCAGGGCCCCGATCCGGTAAAATGCCCGGCTTCCCCATCCGTTCCCCCTGCCTCAGGAGCAGCCCGCCCATGGCGATCAAGGTTGGCATCAATGGTTTCGGCCGCATCGGCCGCAACGTCCTGCGTTCCGCGGTCCAGAATTTCGGCGACGAGATCGAGATCGTCGGCATCAACGACCTGCTCGAACCCGACTATCTGGCCTACATGCTGCGCTACGACTCGGTCCACGGCCGCTTCAAGGGCGAGGTCGCGGTCGACGGCAACACCCTGATCGTCAACGGCAAGCGCATCCGCCTGACCCAGGAACGCGACCCGGCCAACCTCAAGTGGGACGAGATCGGCGCCGAGGTCGTGATCGAATCCACCGGCCTGTTCCTCGACAAGGCCACCGCCGAGAAGCACCTCGCCGCCGGCGCGAAGAAGGTGATCCTCTCGGCCCCATCGAAGGACGACACCCCGATGTTCGTCTACGGCGTGAACCACGCGAAATACGCCGGCGAGGCCATCGTGTCCAACGCCTCCTGCACCACCAACTGCCTCGCGCCGATCGCCAAGGTCCTGCACGACAAGTGGGGCATCAAGCGCGGCCTGATGACCACCGTGCACGCCGCCACCGCCACCCAGAAGACCGTCGACGGCCCGTCCAACAAGGACTGGCGCGGCGGCCGCGGCATCCTCGAGAACATCATTCCCTCCAGCACCGGCGCGGCCAAGGCCGTCGGCGTGGTCCTGCCCGAGCTGAAGGGCAAACTGACCGGCATGGCCTTCCGCGTCCCGACCTCGGACGTCTCGGTCGTCGATCTCACCTGCGAACTCGACAGCCCGGCCACCTA
>JBIJBH010000232.1:0-6222 GCA_044345315.1 Lysobacteraceae bacterium | reverse complement strand
CCGACGGCTGGGTTGGCCATTTCACCGGCACGGATATCGCGCAGCGGTTTCCGCGGTATGAGGTGGGGCAGGCGGCCTGACAACGACAACCCACATCGCGCAGGCTGGGCCGTTGACTCAGCCTGAATGACTGTCTCCTGACGATGACCGGCTGCAAAATTCGGGGCGTATGCGACATATGAAACGAGCAACGCAGCAATCGCCGACCTTGCACATCGAAGCATCGGGTTTGATCTTGATCTGTCGGGGCCCCTGGGCGCGGCGGGCTTCGAGGATCAGGCCCGGAGGGCGCGCGGCAGGATGCCGCGCGTTTTTCGACCAGCACAGGGATGTGCTGTCGAAAAACCCCGCGAAGCTCGCGGACCCGGCGCAACGCGCCGGGCGCGACCGACGGGGTGTGCTTTCTTTTGGTGACCTTTTCTTTGCACAAGCAAAGAAAAGTCACTCGCTCGCGACAGCGGGCGAAACCAAGTGCCGAAAACCCTTGCAGAAAATCGCTCCTGATCCACTCGACAGCAGATCCCTCGCTGCGCTCGGGATGACATCCTGTTTTTGACCGGCGATTCAAAGCACCCGCTCCGGATATCCAACTATTCATGCTCATCCTCACCGACATCGAAGGCACCACCAGCAGCATCTCGTTCGTGAAGGACGTGCTGTTCCCCTACGCGCGCCGCGCGCTGCCGGGGTTCGTGCGCGCGCGCGGGCAGGAGCCGGAGGTGCGGCGCTGGCTCGACGCGGTCGCCACCGAGCATGGGGCGGTTTGCAGCGACGACACCATCGTCGAGATCCTGCAGGGGATGATCGACGAGGATCGCAAGCACACCGCGCTGAAGGCGCTGCAGGGCATGATCTGGCTGGACGGCTATCGCGAGGCCGATTTCACCGCGCATATCTATCCCGATGCGGCGGCGCAACTGCGCGCATGGCACGAGGCCGCGATTCCGCTGGCGGTGTATTCCTCCGGCTCGGAGCCGGCGCAGAAGCTGTTTTTCGGCCATACCGACGCCGGCGATCTCACCGCGCTGTTCGGCGGCTGGTTCGACACCGAAGTCGGGCACAAGCGCGCGGCCGACAGCTATCGCGAGATCGCGCGCCGTCTGGAGCGCGCGCCGTCGGACATCCTGTTCCTGTCGGACGTGGTCGAGGAACTCGACGCCGCGCGCGAGGCCGGGCTGCGCACGGCGCTGATCGATCGCCGCGAGGATTATCCCGAGCCGCGCACCGGCGAGGCCGCGCACGGCCATCGCCGGGTCGAACGTTTCGATCAGCTCACGGCGGAGACCGCATAGCGTCATGAACACCGTCGCCCGTCTGCTGCTCGTCTTCGCGCTGCTGCTGTCCGGGACCAGCGCGCACGCGGCCGATCCCGCGCTTCCGCGCAGCACGTCGGACCCGGGCCGTTTCGAACGCGAACGCGGCCGGGTGGATGCGGCGGTGGCGGCGCTGCGTCCGCAGCGCCCAGGGATGCCCGACATGTACGTGGTCGGTTTCGGCGGCGACAGCAGCGAGGACGTGTTCCGCAACGAGACTGATTACCTCGAGAAACTCATGGTCGGGCGCTTCGGCGCGGCCGGACGGGTGATCTCCCTGATCAATCACGCCGACAGCCTGGAAACGAAGCCGCGGCCGCTGGCGACCCTCGAAAACCTGCGCCGCACGCTCGCCGGCGTCGGCCGCGCGATGGACCCCGAGCAGGATCTGCTGCTGTTGTTCATGACCATGCACGGCACGCCGCAGCATCAGCTGTTCGTGCGCATGGACCCGGCCTACATGGATCTGATCGATCCCGAAGAACTGCGCAAGGCGCTGGACGACGCCGGCATCCGCAATCGCGTGCTGGTGATCTCCGCGTGCTATTCCGGCGGCTTCGTGCCCGCGCTGCGCGACGAGCGCACCCTGGTGCTGACGGCCTCGCACCGCAGCCGGCCCTCGTTCGGCTGCGGCGCGGATTCGGACGCGACCTACTTCGGCCGCGCCTGGATGATCGAGGGTCTGAACGAAACCACCGACTTCATCGCCGCGTTCGAATCGGCGAAGGGCCGGATCGAATCGCGCGAACGCAGCGAAGGCTTCCGTCCGTCGCGACCGCAGATCAACACCGGCGATGCGATCCTGCCGCTGCTGACGCGTTGGCGCGACCAGCTGAACCCGGGGCCGCCGATCGCATTCGACTATCCGCGACCGACGCGCCGCGACGCAGCGCCGGCGACGATGGACAAGATCCGCAAGCTGGATTCGACGCGCAAGTAAGACGCGCTCACTCCTCGGCCTCGTCCAGCCGATAGCGCGTTTCCGCGCGCAGTTCGCCGCGCCAGGGGTCGAAGGCGCGCACTTCGACGCGATGCTCGCCGACGGTCAGATCGGTGCGCAGGGTGCCGCGCCACAGGTGCGACGAGGGTCGCGCCTCGGGCGATCGGTCGTAGCCGCGCAGCGTATCGGCGTCGGCATCGAGCATGTTCTGGCGCAGCAGGTTCGGATCCGGCGCCAGCACCCGGCGCATCGGCATCCATTCGCCGCCGTCGATGCGGAATTCGACCCGCGTATCCGCCTGCCCCATGTACACGTTCGCGAACACGCCGTGGGCCGGGTACGCGCCGCGGCGCAGCACCTTCGGCGCATGCAGGCCGATGCCGGGGTCGTCGGGCGCGCGCGCGACGTGCCAGCGCAGCGCATAGCGCCCGCCGGATTCGATGCGCAGGCTGGCGTAGCCGTTGGGCGTGCCGTCTTCCATGGTGGTGTCCGGAATGCCCTCGGCGTCCTTCACGCCGGTCCAGAACGCGCCGCAGGCGGCGCCGACGGTGTATTCGTGCAGCGGCGCGGCGCCGCGCCAACCGGTGCGCGCATCGTGGAAGCGATGCTGCTGCGTGTGCGCATGACCGCTGAGGATCAGCAGGTGCGGGAAGTCGCGTAACAGCGCGAACAGGCGCTCGCGATCGGCGTCGCGGAAGGTGTCGCGGCCCTCGGGCTCGAACAGCGGAATATGCAGGCCGATCACCAGCAGGCGATCGCGCGGCACCCGCGGCAGGTAGGCTTCGAGGAAGGCAAACTGATCCTCGCGGAAGCCGCCGATGTACTCCGGCTGCCGTCCGGGCTGATAGATCACGTCGTCGAGGCCGATGAACACGGCCTCGTCTTCTTCCCAGGCGACCGTGTCCGGGCCGTAGACGTGGCGGAAACTCAGCAGCGACTCCTCGTCGCGGGCGACATCGAAATCGATGTCGTGGTTGCCCGGGATATGCAGCCAGGGCGCGCCGATGCGGCGGGTCTCGGCGTTGAGCGCCGGATACAGGTCGAGCGCGTCGTCGGCGACATCGCCGAGGCTCAGGCCCAGCTCGGGCGCGCCGAGGTCGGCGTCGCGAGCCTCCGCCAGCACGCTGTCGACGATGTCGCGGCCGTAGTAGCCGACTTCCTTGCGGGTCGCGGTCTGCGGGTCGGCGAAGATCCGCACGTGCAGACGGCCGTCGCCGGGCGCGGCGCGACGCAGGCCGATGTCGAAACGCCGCGGCGCCGGACCGGCCGGAATGCCGCCGTACTTCGGCCGCGGCCCGGCGGGCGGCGGAATATGGCGCCAGGCCCCGGCGCGGGCCGGATCGTCGCCGGGCAGACGCCAGCCGGCGGGCTTGATCGCGAACACCGTCTGTCCCGGGGCCACGGACAGCCGGTAGCGCCCGGCGGCGTCGGTCACCGCGAGATCGCGGCCGTTGGAGACCGCGACCCCGGCGACGCCGGGTTCGCCGGCGTCCTGGCGGCCGTCGCCGTCGCGGTCGTCGAAGACCGTCCCCGAAAGGACCGTACCCGAGCGCACGGTCGCCTCGGTCCGCACCACCGCTGCCGAGACCGGCGCCGAGGGCAGCGACGCCCCGACCATCCCGGCGATCGCACCGAGGATGATCCCGAGAACCGCCCCATGCCTGCCGATCCGCATCGTCGCACCGTATGTCGCCGCCGTCCGCCGGATTATGCCCGTCCGTCATGACCGCAGGCATCGCGGACACCGGCTGGAATCTGCCGGGCTTGCGATAAGATCGGCGGATCGGGCCCAGCAGGGCCGCCAGGGGGATGGCATGTCGTTCCGAGCCGCACTGTCGTGTCTGCTCTGCGCCTGCTGGACGCTGCTCGCCCTGCCGGCGCTGGCCGAGAGACCGGTCGCGGAACTGACCCCGGAGCTGTCGCAGCTCTCGCTCGGGCCCTACACCGACTATCGCCAGGACAACGCCCTCACCGATACCGCCGAAGATGCGCTGCGGCGGGCGCATGACGATCAGTTCGCCCCCCTGCCCGGCGGCAAGTCCGCGTTCGGCTTCCAGCGCGGCGCGATGTGGTTCCATGCGCGCATCCAGAACCGCAACCCGGACGAGACCCGCTGGATGCTGGTCCAGCGCTACGCGCTCAGCGACAAGATCGACATCTATCTGCGCTACCCCGACGGACGCATGGTGCATCAGGCGAGCGGCGATCATCTGCCGTTCTCGGCGCGCAGCATTCCCTATCGCCATCCCAATTTCAGGCTCGATCTGCCCGCGGGGCAGACCGTGGACCTGCTGGTGCGGGTCGAGAGCCAGAGTTCGATGCAGGTGCCGCTCGACCTGTACACGCCCGCCGCCTTCACCTCGCTCTCGCGCGACGTGCAGTTCGTGATGGGCATCTATTACGGCATCCTCCTCGCGCTGTTCGTCTACAACCTGGTGCTGTGGCTGGCGCTGCGCGACGCCAGTTATTTCTGGTACCTGTTCCACATCAGCGCATTCGGGCTGGTGCTGTTCACCCTCAACGGTTTCGGCTTCGAATATCTGTGGCCGAATTCGAGCTGGCTCGCCGACCGCTCGGTGCCCTTGTCGATCTGTCTGGCCCTGATCGGCATGCAGCAATTCTCGCGCACCTTCCTCGAACAGCCGACCCGGTTCAAGGTCGGCAACGGGATCAGTCTGGCGTTCATCGCCTTCTTCCTGCTGTTCGGCATCGCCTCCCTCTGGCTGCCGTACCGCATTTCGACCCCGGTGGCTTCGAGCGCGGTGCTGGCCGGCGTCGCCTGGATCGTGATCGCGACCTTCATCGTGATGCGGCGCGGCTACGCGCCGGCGCGGCTGTTCCTGCTCGCCTGGGGCATGTTCCTGCTCGGCACCACCATCTTCACCCTGCTCGCCTTCGGCCTGGTGCCGAAGACCCTGCTGACCGAATACGGCGTGCAGATCGGCTCCGCGCTGGAGATGCTGCTGCTGTCGATCGCGCTGGGCTATCGCTACGCCTCGCTGCGCAACGAGAACGAGCGGATCGTCAACGAAGCCAACCTGCAGCTGGAACGCAAGGTCGCGCAGCGCACGCAGGAAGTGCGCAGCGCCTTGATGCAGCTGGAGGATGCGCACCGCAGACTGCGCGATTCCAGCCGCCGCGACGGCCTCACCGGCCTCTACAACCGCACGCATTTCCACGAGGGCTTCGAGACCCTGCTGCGCGAAGGTCGCGAACAGGGACGACCGGTGTCGCTGCTGATGATCGATCTGGATCACTTCAAATCGATCAACGACCGCTACGGCCATCTGGTCGGCGACGACTGCCTGCGCTGGGCTGCGCAGCGCATCGGCCAGGCGCTGCGCGTGCACGAAAGCGCGCTGCTGGCGCGGTTCGGCGGCGAGGAATTCGTGGTCGTGCTGCCCGATCACGATCTGCATTCCGCGGTCGGCGTCGCCGAAAGCCTGCGCCGCCGGCTGGTCGAAGAGCCCTGCATCAGCGGCGAGCACCGGCTGCGGGTATCGGCAAGCATCGGCGTGCACACGGTCGATCCGGGCAACGATGCCGATACCGACGCCGCGCTGTCGGTCGCGGATCAGGCGCTGTACAGCGCAAAGGCAAACGGTCGGGATTGCGTGCGGACGTCGATCACGGCGGCTTGATGGGCAGCGGGGCGAGCCGATGTCGCCTGGAACTTTTCCGACGAGTCTCCGACATCCGGAGAGAATGAGGTTGTCATCCCGAGCAGCAGGCGAGGGATCTGCTGTTGATGATTCAACGGCAGTGATCGCCGAGGATTTCCTCTCGACCCCTGGTTTCGCTCGCTGCCGCGAGCGCGTTACTTTTCTTTTCTTGTGAAAAGAAAAGGTAACCAAAAGAAAGGGTAATTCCTAGCCAAACCGGACCAAATTCGAGAGGATTTGGTCATGAAGCGTTGCCCGTGCTGTGAAGGCGCAAGGCACTACCAGCTAGGCGATGGTCGCTTGAAGT
>JBIJBH010000188.1:0-7144 GCA_044345315.1 Lysobacteraceae bacterium | reverse complement strand
GCTCCCGGCGACGCCGGCGGCGGCGATTTTCCCGGCCGGGCCGACGGACGACCAATCGCTTCGGACCCGCAGGTGTTCAGCCGGCCAGCGCGTCGGCCGCGGCGATGATGTCCTCGTCGCCGGGAATGACCAGGAAGGCCGCGCCCGCCAGCGGGGTGAAGGTATCTGCGCCCACCACCCGGCGCAGCGGCGTGGCGCCGAAGCCGCCTTCGACGATGGCGGTGATCACGCCCTCGCCCACCCCCGCGCTGCGGCGGCCCTCGTCGACCACCAGGATGCGCCGGGCGGAAGCGGCCTGTGCGCGGATGAAGTCGTCGTTGAGCGGCACCAGCCAGCGCAGATCGACCACCCGCACCTTCCAGCCATGCTTCGCCTCGATCGCGCGCGCGGCGCGCAGGCTCATCGGCACACCGTTGCCGAAGCTGAAGATGACCAGATCGTCGCCGGCGCTGCCGTCCTCGGGCGCGTACACCCTGCCCTCGCCCAGCGGCATGGCCTGCTCCGGCGAGGGATAGGCGGTCTGCCACAGACCGTCTCCGGCTTCGTACAGATCCTTGGTCATGTACAGCGCGATCGGTTCGAGGAACGCGCAGACGCGGCCGTCCACCTTGGCCAGCGCCATCAGCGTGCGCAGCATCGTCGCCGCGTCGTCGCCACGCGACGGACAGCCGACCACCAGGCCGGGAATATCGCGCAGCGCGGTGATCGAGTTGTCGTTGTGGAAATGGCCGCCGAAGCCACGCTGGTAGCCGAGCGAGGCGATCCGCATCACCATCGGATTGCGGTACTGGCCGTTGCTGAAGAACTGCAGGCTGGCCGCCTCGCCTCGGATCTGGTCGCAGGCGTTGTGGAAATACGCCAGATACTGGATTTCCGGCAGCGGCAGCATGCCCATGTTGGCGTAGCCCTGGGCGAGGCCGAGGATCACGGTCTCGTCGAGCAGCGTATTGAAGATGCGCTTCGGCCCGAACGCCTTGTGCAGGCCCTTGGTCACCGTGTACACGCCGCCCTTCTGGGCCACGTCCTCGCCGAACAGCATCGACTCGGGGTACTTCAGGAACAGGTCGTGCAGCGCCTGATTGATCTGGATCGCCAGATGCTTCGGCGGCTGGCGCTCGGGCAGTTTCGCCTCGCCGCCGAACACCTGCGCGCGGCTGTCGGCGTAGTCGAAACGTTCGGCCTCGGCCTTGACCTTGTCCGGCGTGTACGGCGCCAGCGGACGCATCACATCCTCCAGCGTGGTCAGGCGCGGCCGACGGTCGGCCTCCTCGGCGGCGGCGAAGCACTTCGCGCGCGTCGTCTCGTACAGGCCGAGGATCTCGTCCTGCGTCATCAGGCCCGACTCCAGCGCGATCGCCGCGCTGCGCAGCAGCGGATCGCTGGCTTCGACCCGGCACAATTCCTCGATGCTGCGCCATTCGATCTCGAAATCGGTGCCGGCGTGGCCCATGATCCGGGTGGTGCGCAGATGCAGGAAGGTCGGACGACGGCTGCGGCGGCAATGCTCCACCGCGGCCTGCACCTGGGCGTAGCCGGCGGCGAGGTCGAGGCCGTCGGCGTAGAAGTAATCCAGATCGGCGCGATCGCGGAAATTGCGCGCGACCCAACCGTCCGGGGTCTTCACCGAGATGCCGATGCCGTTGTCCTCGCAGACGTAGAGCACCGGCGCCGGCAGTTTCTGGTACGCGGTCCAGGCCGCAGCGTTGAACGCGGTCTGCGCGGTGGCGTGGTTGCTGGACGCATCGCCGAACGAGCAGATCGCGATGCTGTCGTCGGGGATCGGCAGCGCGTGACCGATCCGGCGCGCATGCTCGATCGCGATCGCGGTGCCCAGCGCCTTGGGCAGATGCGAGGCGATGGTCGAGGTCTGCGGCAGCACCCACAGCGGCTTGCTGCCCCAGACCTTGTGACGGCCGCCGCTCGCCGGGTCTTCGGCGCTGGCGGCGAAGGACAGCGCCGAATCCATCACCGGATCCATACCGGGCAACTTGCGGAAGCGCTCGGCCATGAAGCCGCCGGAGCGGTAGTGCAGGAACGCCGGATCGGTGTGCCGCGTCAGCCGCGCGACCATCGCATTGCCTTCGTGGCCGCTGCTGCCGATGGTGTAGAAGACCTTGTTCTGCACCCGCAGCAGGCGCGCCATCAGATCGAGATGACGGCTGATCAACTGCGATTCGAACAATTCGCGGAACCCACGCGCATCCAGCGCGCTGCCGTCGAGAATCGCTTCCTCCGGCGCCGGCTTCGGCTGCGCGCGTCCACCCCAGCCTTTCACGAACTCCTGGAAATTGACGTCGCAGATCTCGGCGCGATTGACGCCCTTCATGCGGGCGGGAATCGGGGAGGGAACGGTGGCGAACATGGCGAGGGACTCTGTTTTTTGTAGAGCGGATCGAAGATCCGCTGATGGGTGCGGCGGCTTTCCGAAACGCGGCTTCGTAGACGGGGCAGCGGATCCGCGATCCGCCCTGCATCGGGTGCGGAAAAGTACGGGCGGTCAGTCGGGGCGGTCGGCGTCGCGCATCGGCACGAAGCCGGGCTGCTGCATCACCCGCTTCAGCCAACGCTCGACGTGCGGATAGGCGGCGAGATCGAAACCGCCGTCCTCGGCCGAGTGGGTGTAGGCGAACAGCGCGATGTCGGCGATGCTGTAGCGCTCGCCGCCGAACCACGGCAGCCGGGTCAGATGCCGCTCCATCGCCGCCAGCGCCTCGTTGCCGGAGCGGCGCAGCGCGTCGAGGGTCGCCCGTCGCGGGTGATCCTGCGGCAGGAAACGGCAGATGAAGCGCGCCACCGCGATGTAGGGCTCGTGGCTGTACTGCTCGAAGAACATCCACTGCAGGGTCTTGGCGCGATCCCAGGGATCGTCCGGAAGCAATGCGCTGCCCTCGGCCAGGTAGTGCAGGATCGCGTTCGATTCCGACATCGTGCGGCCGTCGTCGAGCTTCATCACCGGCACCTTGCCGCGATCGTTCATCGCCAGGAATTCCGGCGACAGGTTCTCGCCGCCGAGAATGTCGATCTCTTCCCAGACATAGTCCCGTCCGAGCTGCGCCATCAGCAGCTGCAGCTTGTAGCAGTTGCCGGAGGCGGACATGCCGTACAGCGTGATCATGCGGTTGCGCTCCTTCGTGCGCGCCATTGTTCGCGGGTCTGGCCCCACAGTTCGCATTCCAGCGTCTCCAGCGGCGGCGGCATGGTCGCCGGCCCCAGGAATTCCGACCCCAGCCGCCGCGCCACCGCCTTCGAGGCCGTGTTGTCGGGGACGATGCTGTGCACCACGCGCTCCCAGCCCAGGGTCTCGAACGCGAAATCGACCGTCGCGAGCGCGGCTTCGGTGACGTAGCCCCTGCCGCGCGCGTCCGGATGCAGCGACCAGCCGATCTCGGTGCCGGGCCAGCCATCGGGATACCACGGACCGGCCTGACCGAGGTACAGGCCGCTGGACTTCTCGATCAGCGCGAACATGCCGAAGCCCTGCAGCACCCAGGCCCCGGGCATCTGCAGAAAACGCCGCCAGGCATCGCCGCGCTGCGCCGGCCCGCCGATGAAGCGCGCCGATTCGTGCGCCATCATTTCGGCGAAACGCTCGAAGTCCTCCACGCGCTGTACGCGCAGGATCAGGCGTTCGGTTTCGAGCGTGGGAAACTCCACGACGCTTGCGCTCCGCCCGGCGACGCCGTTCAGAACGCGTTGATGCCGGTCAGTTCGCGGCCGACCACCAACTGGTGCACGGTTTCGGTGCCTTCGTAGGTGATGACCGATTCCAGGTTCAGCGCGTGACGGATCGGGCAGTGTTCGGTGGTGATGCCGGCGCCGCCGAGCAGGTCGCGGGCCTCGCGCGCGATGTCGATCGCCATGCGCACGTTGTTCCACTTCGCCAGCGAGACCTGGGTCGGCTGCATGTTGCCGGCGTCCTTGAGACGGCCGAGCTGCAGCGACAGCAGCTGCGCCATGGTGATGCGGCGGGCCATGTCGGCCAGCTTGAGCTGCACCGCCTGGGTCGCGGCCACCGGGCGGCCGAACAGGATGCGCTCCTTGGTGTACTTCAGCGCTTCGTCGAGGCAGGCCACGGCGGCGCCGATCGGCCCCCAGGTGATGCCGTAGCGGGCCTGGGTGAGACAGCCCAGCGGGCCCTTCAGACCCTTCACGTTCGGCAGGCGGTTGGCGTCCGGCACGCGCACGTTGTCGAAGAACAGGGCGCTGGTGACCGACGCGCGCAGGCTCATCTTGTGCTTGATTTCCTGCGCGGTGAAGCCGGGCATGCCCTTTTCGACCAGGAAACCCTGGATGCCGTCGTCGGTCATCGCCCAGACGATCGCGATGTCGGCGAGGTTGCCGTTGGTGATCCACATCTTCGAGCCGTTGAGCACCCAGTCGTCGCCGTCGCGCTTGGCGTTCGTCTTCATGTTGGCCGGATCGGAACCGCCATGCGGCTCGGTCAGGCCGAAGCAGCCGATGATCTCGCCGCGGGCCATTCCGGGCAGCCAGCGCATGCGCTGTTCTTCCGATCCGTAGGCGTAGATCGGATACATGCACAGCGAGGACTGCACGCTGACGAAACTGCGGATGCCCGAGTCGCCGCGTTCCAGTTCCTGGCAGATCAGGCCGTAGCTGACCGAATTGAGTCCGGCGCAGCCGTATTGCTCGGGGAGCGAGGAACCGAGCAGGCCGAGTCCGGCGATTTCCGGGATGAGTTCCTTGGGGAAGCGGCCATCGTCGAAGGCCTTGCCGATGATCGGCAGCACGCGCTCGTCGGTGAAGCGGGCGACGCTGTCCTGAACGGCGCGCTCTTCCTCGCTCAGCAGCGAACGGACGTCGTACAGATCGTAGGGATGCAGGGGCATGGGATTCGGGGTCGATTCGGGCAAAGCGTCATTGTAAGGCTGCAACCTGCACAAACGGTACCTGCGAAGCGCCGGCCAACAGTCGTCGAAACGCCGATTTCCCCCGCCGAGTCCGTTTTTTCGTCGGACCGGAAATCGGCCCGCCAAAAAGAACGGGGCCGGATCGCTCCGGCCCCGCTCCTCGAAGCGCGTCGATGGCGGTCGTCGGCTCAGCCGCGGGCGGCGGCCCCGGCCGTGGCCACCGGGGCCAGCACCTGCCCGTCCACCACCGGCAGGCGCGGGCCCGGCGGCGTTTCGGTGCGCATCCGGTGCAGTTCGCCGCGCCAGCGGTAGGTCACGTCGTAGCCGACAACCCGTTCCTCCGAGCCGAGCGAAATGCGCTCGCCCGGCCTGCGCTCGGTGCGCAGGCTGCCGATCCGGCCGTCGGGCCCGCGATAGGTGACATCCCAGGCCACGGTGCGGCTGCTGGTGGCGGTATCGGTAACGGTCCGGCACTGGCGTTCGGTGCGGGCGACGACCTGGCCACCCTGGTGGCGACGATCGACCCGATTGCCGATGTAGCCACCGGCGGCGGCACCGGCCGCGGTCGCCGCCTTGCGGCCGTTGCCGTCGCCGATCTGATTGCCGATCAGGCCGCCGATCACTGCGCCGGCGACCGTGCCGCCGACGTTGCCGTCGCGCTCGGGCAGGCGCTCCTCGACGGTCACGTCCTCGCAGATTTCGCGCGGCGTGGTCGTGGTCGCGGTCTCGCGCACCGGTTCGGTACCGATCACAGTGGCGTACAGCGGCTCGCGCACGCGGACCGGATCGGCGGCGATCACGTCGGCGTATTCGGGCGCCAGCGGGGGCCGAATGGGCGCGTCGTCGATGCGGCGATCGGCGGTCGGCCCTGTGTCCAGCGTCGGCCGCGCCAGATCCTCGCGGCTCCGCTCGGCGCCGGACGGCGCGCGATTGCTCATGAAGGCGGCAGTGGCGACGCCGCCGACCAGCAGCGACGCCAGCACGATCGGCAGCAGGCTGCGGTGGGGGGCGTTTCGGTTCGAGGCGTTGTCGTTCATCGTGACCTCCTTCGGTGTCGCGATCGGTCGGATCCCCGCTGTCGGGCCGATTCCAGCACCGCGCGGCTGAACATCGCCCGGATTCGGCCGCCCGCGCATGACGAAAACCTGAATCGCGCACCTCGAACGCACGTTCGCGTGCTAGCGTTGGCCATCGTCGTCGTCGCCGGAGTCGCCGCCATGGCCAACCCCCTCGTCGCCCCTTTGCTCGGTTTTCTCGGCAGGCTCAGCTTTCCGCGCCTGTTCATGCTCGCCGCCGCGCTGTTCCTGATCGACATGGTGATCCCGGACGTGATCCCGTTCATCGACGAGATCCTGCTCGGCATGGGCACCCTCCTGCTGGCGAGTTTCCGCAAGCGCAAGGAGACGCAGGCGCCCGGATCGCCCAAACCGCCGATCGAAGGCGAGCGCGTCGGCTGAGCGCGGTCGCCGACGGCACCGCATGTTGTTCGACAGCCACTCGCATTTCGACGCCCCGGAATTCGACGCCGACCGCGACGCGGCCCTGGCGCGTGCGCGCGCCGCGGGCGTGACCCGGCAACTCGTACCCGCGGTGAGCGCGGACGGCTGGGAGACACTGCGCGCGCTCTGCGCGGCCGAGCCCGGACTGTATCCGGCCTACGGACTGCATCCGATGTATCTCGATCGCCACCGCGACCGCGACCTCGACACGCTGCGGCAGTGGATCGAACGCGAGCGGCCGGTGGCGGTCGGCGAATGCGGGCTGGACTTTTTCGTCGACGGCCTCGATCCGGCGCGACAGATGTTTCTGTTCGAAGGACAACTGCGGCTCGCGCGCGAATTCGCGCTGCCGGTGGTGGTGCATGCGCGGCGCGCGGTCGATCAGGTGATGGCGGCGGTGCGCCGCTTTGGTCCGCTGCGCGGCGTGATCCACAGCTACCCGGGCAGCGAGGATCAGGCCAGACGGCTGTTCGATCTGGGCTTCCTCGTCGGCATCGGCGGCCCGGTCACCTACGAGCGCGCGAACCGCCTGCGCCGGCTCGCGGCGACCCTGCCGATCGAATGCCTGCTGCTGGAAACCGACGCACCCGACCAACCCGACAGCGCGCACCGCGGCCAGCGCAACGAACCGGCGCGGCTGCCGCTGGTGTGCGAGACCGTCGCCGCGCTGCGCGGGATGTCGTTCGAGGATGTCGCCGCGGCAACCGCGGCGAATGCGGAGCGGTTGTTCGGCCTGCGGAATGCATAGGGTGCGCCTCGGCGCACCGATCGAACCTG